>NZ_JAAGPB010000360.1:0-8767 GCF_017104585.1 Burkholderia sp. Ac-20392 | reverse complement strand
GTGCGCGCGTCGCGCTGCCGGGCCCGTCGCTCACGCCTTACCTCGTTGGCCTGCTCGTGCTGCTCGGCATGCTCGGCACGCTGCTCGGGATGGTCGTCACGCTGAAGGGCACCGGCGCCGCGCTCGAAAGCGCGACCGATCTCGACGCGATCCGCGCGTCGCTGATCGCGCCGGTGAAGGGCCTCGGCTTCGCGTTCGGCACGTCGATCGCCGGCGTCGCGACGTCCGCGATGCTCGGGCTGCTGTCCGCGCTCGTGCGCCGCGAGCGGATCGACGCGGCCCAGCAACTCGACGCGAAGATCGCGACGACGTTGCGCGTGCATTCGTCCGCGCACCAGCGCGACGAATCGTTCCGGCTGCTGCAGCGCCAGGCCGACGTGATGCCGGCGCTGGTTGATCGCCTGCAGACGATGATGACGACGCTCGAGGCGCGCAGCGTCGCGCTGCACGATCGCCAGATCGAAAGCCAGCAGGCGTTTTTCGACCGGACCGAGCGCGCGTATGCGGGCCTCGCGTCGAATGTCGGCGACGCGCTGAAGGAAAGCGCCGCCGAAAGCGCGCGCGTGGCCGGTGCCGCGCTGCAGCCGGTCGTCGCCGCGACGATGACGGGGCTCGCGCAGGAGATGGCCGCGCTGCGCGATACCGTGACGGGCGCCGTGCAGCGTCAGCTCGACGGGCTGACGGACGGCTTCGAAAAGACCACCGGAAACGTGACGGCCGTCTGGAACCGCGCGCTCGACGAACAGCGCCGCGCGGGCGATGCCGTCGCGCAGCAGCTGCAGACGACGCTCGGCCAGTTCACCGACACGTTCTCGCAGCGTTCGACGGACCTGCTCGACGGCGTGGCGACGCGCCTCGAGTCGACCGAAAGCCGCCTGTCGGACGCCTGGCGCGATGCGCTGTCGCGTCAGGAGCAGGTCGGCGAGACGCTGGCCGGCCAGCATGCACGCGCGCTGGGCGAGGCCGCCGCGACGTTCGAACGCCATTCCGGCGCGACGCTCGCCGCGATGCGCGAGTCGCACGCGGGGCTGCAGACCGACCTGGCGGCGCGCGACGAACAGCGCGTCGCTGCGTGGAACGATTCGCTGGCCGCGATGGCCGCGAAGCTCGGCGACGAATGGCAGCGCGCAGGCGTGCACAGCGCGGGCCGTCAGCAGGAAATCTGCGATGCACTGGCGCAAACCACGCGCGATCTCGCCACGCAGGCGTCGACGTTCGAGCAACGCTCGAACGATCTGCTGTCGACGATCCGCGATTCGCACACGGGCCTGCAGACGCAACTGGCTGCACGCGATGAAGAACGCCTGTCGGCATGGAACGATTCGCTGGCCGCGATGGCCACGAAGCTCGGCGACGAATGGCAGCGCGCAGGCGTGCACAGTGCGGGCCGTCAGCAGGAAATCTGCGACGCACTCGCACAAACCACACGCGATCTGACCACGCAAGCGTCGACCTTCGAACAACGCTCGAGCGATCTGCTGTCGACGATTCGCGATTCGCACACGGGCCTGCAGACGCAGCTTGCCGCACGCGATGAAGAACGCCTCACCGCATGGAACGACTCGCTGGCCGCGATGGCCACGAAGCTCGGTGACGAATGGCAGCGCGCGGGCGTGCACAGCGCGGGCCGTCAGCAGGAAATTTGCGACGCACTCGCACAAACCACGCGCGACCTGACCACGCAGGCGTCGACGTTCGAACAACGCTCGAGCGATCTGCTGTCGACGATCCGCGATTCGCACACGGGTCTGCAGACGCAACTCGCGGCACGCGATGAAGAACGCCTGTCGGCATGGAACGACTCGCTGGCCGCGATGGCTACGACGCTCGGCGACGAATGGCAGCGCGCAGGCGTGCACAGCGCGGGCCGTCAGCAGGAAATCTGCGACGCACTCGCACAAACCACGCGTGACCTGACCACGCAGGCGTCGACGTTCGAACAACGCTCGAACGATCTGCTGTCGACGATCCGCGATTCGCATGCCGGCCTGCAGACGCAACTGGCCGCGCGCGACGAACAGCGCCTCACCGCGTGGAACGACTCGCTCGCCGCGATGGCGGCCGCGCTGCGAGACGAATGGGCGCAGACGAGCGCGCAGGCCGCGACGCGCCAGCAGGACATCTGCGACACGCTGGCCCGCACCGCGAACGACATCACCGCGCAGGCGCAGGTGCATGCGAGCGACACGATCAACGAGATCGCGCGCCTCGTGCAGGCTGCATCGGAGGCGCCGAAGGCCGCGGCCGACGTCGTCGCCGAGCTGCGCCAGCGTTTGTCCGACAGCCTGGTGCACGACACCGCGATGCTCGAGGAGCGCAGCCGCCTGCTCGCGACGCTCGAAACGTTGCTCGGTGCGGTCAACCACGCGTCGACCGAACAGCGCACCGCGATCGATGCGCTCGTCAGCACGTCGGCCGACCTGCTCGACCGCGTCGGCGCGCGCTTCAACGACACCGTCGATGCCGAAACGCGCAAGCTCGACTCGGTGGCCGCGCAAGTCACGGCGGGCGCCGTCGAAGTCGCGAGCCTCGGCGATGCGTTCGGCATGGCCGTGCAGGTATTCGGCGAGTCGAACGACAAGCTGCTGACCCATCTGCAACGCATCGAGGCCGCGCTCGAGAAATCGCTCGCGCGCAGCGACGAGCAGCTCGAGTATTACGTCGCGCAGGCGCGCGAGGTGATCGACCTGAGCATGATGTCGCAGAAGCAGATCGTCGAAGACCTGCAGCAGCTCGCCGGCCGGCGGGCGAGCGTCGGAGCGTAACGCATGCACGACGAAATCGACGGCGACGCGTCCTCCGCGCCGGTGTGGCCCGCGTTCGCCGACCTGATGTCGGTGCTGCTCGGCGCGTTCGTGCTGATCCTCGTCGGCGTGATCGGCATGCAGCTTCAGCTCACGTCGAAGCTCGAGGAAGCCGTGCGCGCGCGCCAGCAGGAAGCGCAGCAGCGCAAGTCGCTCGAGCAGGCGCTCGCCGGGCCGCTCGCGGCCGGCCGCGTGACGCTCGTGAACGGCCGCATCGGCATCAGTGGCAACGTGCTGTTCGCGCTGAACTCCGACCAGTTGCAGCCTGCGGGCCGCGACCTGCTGAAGACGCTGGCCGCGCCGCTGGGCGCCTACCTGAAGACGCGCGACGAGATCCTGATGATCAGCGGCTTCGCCGACGACCAGCAGGTGCACGCCGGCAACCGCCAGTTCGCGGACAACTGGGAACTGTCGGCCAAGCGCGCGTTGACGGTCACGCGTGCGCTGATCGACGCCGGCGTGCCGGCGCCGTCGGTGTTCGCGGCCGCGTTCGGCTCCGAGCAACCGGTCAGCTCGAATGCGGACGATGAAGGCCGCGCGAAGAACCGTCGCGTGGAGATCGCGCCAGTGCCGCGCAAGTCGGCGTCGAACGGAGGGACGGCGCAGTGACCGGCGACGCGACGCACGTTCGCACGACGCTCGACGCATGGCGCGAGCAAGGCGCCGACCGGCTCGATCCGGTGCGCTTTCACCGGATCGACGCGCTCGAACGGCGCGCGGCCGTGCTCGAAGGCGACGCGCGCGCGTTGCTCGACGCACGGCTGGCGACGTTGCTCGAAGGCTTCGCGGAGGTGGTGGCGCGCGCAGGCGTAACGGCAACCGAGAGCGGTGCGGCAGGTGCGCCCGCGCGCGGCGTGCTGGCGGAACTCGTCGAGCGGCTCGCGCGCGATGCGCAGGCCGACCGTCGCGGGCTCGATCCCGAGCTGGTCGACTACTTCCGCACGATGTGGTCGAAGGTCCGCACGGAGCAGCAGTACCGTCAGTCGCTCGACCAGGTGCCGCGCAACGCGGGGCCGCTCAATTCGAACAGTCTCGTGCACCGGTCGCTCGCGACGATGCGCGAGTTGTCGCCGGCCTATCTGCAGCAGTTCATGTCGTATGTCGACGCGCTCGCGTGGCTCGAGGATCTCGCCGGCGGCGGCGCGCAGCCCGAGAAGGAAGCGCCGCGCGCGAAGGCGGCGAAGAAAGGCACGCGTAAGAGCCGCTAACGTGCGACCGCATGCGGCGGCGATCGGAGCCCGTTACATCGACACCTGCCCTGACGCCGTCGCGTTCCGATACCGGGCTGCGCTGATGAATTTCGAAAAGCGCTCGCACCAGATCACGACCGACGTGTACTGCGCCGGGTTGACGTCGGCGGGAAGCGGCACGACGAAATTGCCGAATGTCTTCAGCTCGCCTACGCGCGCGGCACGCGCCTTGATCGCGAGGAACGACGCCCGGGTATCGACGAATTCCGGCACGAGATAGATCTTGTAATCGGGCCCCGGCGCGATGTTGCCTTCGAAGGCGATCGACGAATCGGTGATGGTCAGCTTGCCGTCGGCCCAGTGCAGTGGGTCGCTGCCCGGCAGGCCGCGTTCGAAGCGGCCGGTATGACGTGCGTTGTCGGCGGCCACCTGCAGTTCGACGGCGCTTGCACCTTCCGATGCCGTCAGGATCGGAAGGACATAGATACCGGCGGCGAATGCAACGATCCCCGTCGCGACGTGCGACGCGATCAGTATCCAGATTCTGGTTTTCATATCGGACCCCATGAGCGAGTACAGAGGGTGGCGCAAGGCCACCACCCTGTAGTCGCACGGGCCGGCAAAATCTGACACCCGGTCGGTATTCATTTGCGCATGCCGTATACGTCGGGCAGGACGCGCGATTGCCGCACGGCGACACGATGTCGACAATTTTCCGCTGGCGCCTGTCATCTTTGCGTTCGCGGCTCGACTCACTCTCCGTCGACAACGTCGTCGACGCTCAGGAGAGATCAGATGAACAAGCTTGCCCTGTATGTTCTCGCGACGGTTGCCGCGACCGCTTCCGTTTCCGCATGGGCCGCGCAGGCGTCCACCGTGACGCGCGCGGAAGTCAAGGCCGAACTGGCTGCCGTGCGCGCGGCCGGCTACCGTCAGACCGGCGAAGATCCGTACTATCCGGCGCGTCTTTCGGAAGCCCTGATGAAGATCGGTTCGACCGGGCCTTCGACGGCCGATACGAGTGGATACGGGACGATGTCGACCGCCACGAGCGAATCGGGCTCGATTGCCCGTGAACTGCCGATCTATCGTGGGCGATGAGCCGGGCCGGGCATGATGCCTTCAGACTGGCATCATGTCCGATTCTTACGGACTGCGATGTGTGTCGGGACGCGTAACGTCAACGTGGCGGCTCGCCTTCCGCAATTGCCGCGCGCAGCGCGTGCAATGCTTCGATCAGCGCCGACGCGAACGGCGGATGCGCGGCGATGCCGGCCGCGTCGAGTTGACTCCCGAGGATCGGCAGCGTGATCGACGCGCGCTCGACGATGTTCGCCGACATCACCGACAGCGTTTCCCGCAGCGCCGCGTCCGCATGCGTTGCGCGTGGCGACGCATTCAGCAGGGCGACCGGCTTGTACACGACGGCTTCGCATCCCACGATCCAGTCCAGCGCATTCTTCATCACGCCCGTGACGCCGTGCGCGTATTCCGGGCTCGCGATCAGCAGGCCGTCGGCGGCATTCACGCGGTCGATCAGGTCGCGCACTGCAGCGGGTGACGGAAATTCGACATCGGGATTGAACAGCGGGAATTCGCCGAGACGATCGAAGCGCACGATGCGCATGCCGTGCGGCGCGACGAGCGCGGCCGCATCGAGCAGTGCTGCGTTGTACGACTGCGCGCGGAGGCTGCCGCACAGCGCGACGATGTCGAGGTGGCGGCTGGCGTCGGGTCGGGGATCGGTGGTCATCGATGAGCGTGTCGGTTGGCGTGTGGCGTAGCGGCGAGCGTCGCCCGGGTCGCACGGATTATCGCACCGGTGTTCGGGCGGCACCGGCCATCCCGGCCACGCGCGCGAATTCCCCGATTTCCCATCCATGACCGAGCATCAGCCGTCGCGTATGCAGCGCACCGTGCACGTCGTCGGCGACGGTTTCGCCGAGATAACGCAGCGCCCGCCCGTCGATATCGACGAAGCCGTGCCGGTAGTCCTGCGCGAGCGCCGTCCACAACTGCGCGGCGCCGACCGACTGGCGCGCGCCGCTGATCAGGCACAGGCCCGCGTCGAGCCCCCAGCGATACAGCGTCGTCGCGAGGCCCTTGCGTTGCGCGGACCCGCGCAGCCGCGTATGCGGCGCGCGCAGGTAGCGGTCGGCGCGACGCGGGATTTCAGGCAGGCGGTTGAACACCGTATAGCCGGCGAGCTGGCGCGAGGCCGGATCTTCGACATACAGGAAGTATTCGCCGTCCGCCTCGCGGTGGCGGACGATCAGGCCGGAGCGGCCGAGCGCGACGGCCGGCAGGCCGTACAGGCGATGGCCTGGCTGGTGCAGGCGCGCGTAAAGCGTGTCGAGTTCATCGTCGATGTCGTGCTGGGAATGCTGTACGTCGATACGCATGGCAAAGGTCGCCCGTCCCGGGCGGTCCGGGAAAGTGGTTCATCGCAAAAGGGGAGAGGAATGGCTGCGGCCCCCAGGCTCGGCGAAGCGAGCCGGGGCCGCGAATCAGCTGGGGATGTGCTGGAAACCGGCGGCGATCGCGGCGAGGCCCGCGATGCAGAGTGCGAACAGGATCAGGACTTTGTGGATCACGTCTCTCTCCTCATGAATGCGCGGCGCCGACGGGCGGCATCGCGGAGACGGTGAGCGGCGGGCACGGCCCGCGCGGCCGTCGTGCGGGACGACGGTCGAAGGTCCGGGCGACAGCGCGCGGGTCGGGCGCCGTATCGCACGCGGACGGCCAGCACCATACGCGACGCGATTCCGGTGGGCAATCGGACAGGAGATGAAAAGCGACGAAAGGCGAAGAATCGCGTCGTTTCGCGACAATTGGCCGCATGAGGGCGTGCCGTCGACTGAGCGGCAGGTGACGCGGGGGAGGCCCGATCTCAACCATTGGGCATTGCGCGCCGGAACCGGCGAAACGTCGATGTGCGAACGCGAACGCAGACGCCGGCAGGGCGGCAAGCCCCGCCTTTGGCCACCGCGTCAGGCCGGTGCGCGCTGCCCGAACGCCTGCTTGATCCGCGCGAACAGCCCGTGTTGCGCGATCCATTCGGCATACGCGCGATAGTCGGGATCGCGCATCAGGTGACGCTCTTCCGTCTTCGCCCGCGTGTAGTAGATCAGGTTGACCGCGACGAGCCCCGCGCAGTGCATCAGCCCGAGCTGCCAGCCGAGCGGCTCGACGAACGGCACCGACACCATCCAGTACGACAGGTTTTTCGTGATGTACGCCGGATGCTTCGTGAAGCGGTACGGGCCCGACGTGATGATCCCGCGGTTGGTGAGGTTCGAGAAGCGCAGCCCGAACGAGATCGTGCACAGCGCGTAGGTCAGCAGCAGCAGGATGATCACGGCGCCCCAGATCACGCGCAGCGTCGGCGCCGACATCAGCCAGTTGTCCCAGAACATCGAGCCTTCGTAGCGGATGTAGTTGTTCGAGAACAGCGACCAGAACGGCTGGTAGCACATCAGCGCGGCCACCCAGCCGAGCGTCGTCGGCTCGACGGTGCGCACATGGCTGTCGAGGATGCGGAACGTGCACAGGTAGCCGACGGTGCCGAACATCAGGTCCATCGTGAACGACAGGTCGTACATGAACACGAAGGCCGCGATCGTCATCGGCGCGTGCATCGCGTTCGTGAGCGACGCGGTCAGGTGGTCGGCGTCCTTCGACAGGTAGACGGTCATCAGCGGCAGGAAGAACGCCTTCACGCCCCAGCCGGCCAGCATCTCGCGCACCGGCTTCCAGCTCGCGGGCTGCTCGCGGCGGAACAGGAAGCGGCCCCACAGCAGGTACGCGTCGTCGGTCTCGCGCTGGTGGCGGTCCATCCACGCGAAGTAGAACGGCGCGGCGACGATCACGTACGGCGCGAGCGAGCGCAGCAGCGACCAGAACGGCAGGTAGAACGCGCCATGGTATTCGGGCAGCAGCCAGTAGATCACGCCGATGCCCGCATAGATCGACGTCAGCGCACCGAGCCGCGTCGCGACGCGCGCGATGCCGAGCGGCCGGACCGCCTGCCGCGACAGGCCTGCGCTCGGGCGCAGGTAGACGCGCGAGATGAAGATTTCGTGCAGCGCGATCGTGCCGATGATCGCGAGGCTGGCGATGACCGCGCGCGTGGCTGCATCGAGGGTCGGCTGGTCGCGCGTGATCCACAGCGCGAAGAGTCCGGCGGCGATGCCGAGCAGGCCGGCGCGGAGGGGCGTGGCGGAACGGGGTGGGCGGTCCTGGACCGCGGCGATGCCGTCAAGCGTGGAATTCATGATCGGATCCTCGTACGGATGAGGGCCGGCGCCCCCGCTTGGCGGGTGACGCCGGCCGTCGGCCGGGCTTTGTATGGATGCGCGCCCGGCCATTGGCCTTTGGTTCTGACAGGTAAAGCGTTACTTCTTGTTGCCGCCGCCCAGCAGACCGCCCAGGAGGTTCGTTACCGGTGACAGCAGGTTGCCGGCGCCGCCCGCGGCTCCGCCGTTCGAGCTGCCGGTCAGGCCACCCACCACGGAGCCGCCACCGGCTGGCGTCGTGACCGTGCCGGCCGCGCCGGCACCGCCGGGGCTGACCGTGCCGGTGGCGCCCGCGGCGCCTGCCGGCGTCGTCAGCGCACCCGCCACCGTGCCGACCGGGCCGCTCGACAGCAGGCCGCCGAGCGTGCCCGTCACGTTGCCGCCCGGCGTCGTGACCGTGCCGGTGAGGCTGGCGCCGAGCGGGGTCAGCGAGTTGACGAGGTTGGTGACCGGCGCCAGCAGGCCGCCGATACCCGCA
>NZ_JAAGPB010000359.1:0-233 GCF_017104585.1 Burkholderia sp. Ac-20392 | reverse complement strand
AAAAAAAAAAAAAATATAGTAACATAAATACTATTTCATCCACATCGAATATCAAACGTGACCTATACTTGTCATATAATGTATCATCTCTAATCTCTCTGTTTCGAACATATCTATCACATCATCACATACTCATAAATATCGACTGTATCTCCTCAACTCACACTATGACGTTCTACATCTGACATCTTCATGGTCCACAATTACACCTGACGCGTCTTACATCTATTCAT
>NZ_JAAGPB010000358.1:0-238 GCF_017104585.1 Burkholderia sp. Ac-20392 | reverse complement strand
AAGCCTCAAGTGGGCACATCGAGTGGAGAGTCGAGCGTAGGCAGCGCGAGGTAGGAAGCAATGTAGAATCACAGAAAGTAGTACAAAGTCGAAAAAAATCACATCACTGTAAAGACATAGCTGGATATCGAATCTATAAGAGGGAAAGGCATCGATATTGTGCGGGATAGTTCTAGAGATATAGTAGCAGGATTGCACGGACTGACTGGTGTATAGATGTGAATGTTTTTTTTTTTTC
>NZ_JAAGPB010000357.1:0-9024 GCF_017104585.1 Burkholderia sp. Ac-20392 | reverse complement strand
GTGCAGCGCGCGCCGGTCCTGCTCGGCGTGCGCGGACAACGACGCGTATTCGCGCACGCTCGGCGCATCGTGCCGCAGCACCGCCGCCTGAAAGGCGGGATCGCCGGCGTGCGTATCCATTGCATCGCGGATCATCTGCGCGAGCGCGTCGATGAAGCGCTGCCGCAGTGCCGCGTCGGGCGTCTGTCCGTCGCTGCGCAGTCGGCGCGCTTCCTCGATCACGATCGCGAGCGTGGCGGCCGGGTTCGCGGCGTCGGCCGGCGACAGCGCGCTGTCGAGCGGCGGCAGCCGGTAGCGGCGCACGACGGTGCGCAGGGTTTCGTCGAGCAGGGCGGGAAGCGGTGTCAGCGACATGTTCGGTATCGGCGTGAACGCGGTGCGCGTGCCCGGGGGCCGGGCTTGCGCGCGCGATGATGTGCAACGTTATCACGCCGGGACGGGCCGGATACGGCGCATGTCGTTGCGAAGGGGCTTGATGCCGGGGCACACGGCGTCAGTCGCGCGCCATGTTCCTGGTCAGCGTCTCGATGGTCAGGGTTTCGTCTCGCGGCCTGCCGACGCCCGCGTCGAACGGGTAGCCCGACCGTTCGCCCGTTCGCGTGTAGCCGCGGCGCAAGTAGAAGTCGATCAGTTCGTGGCGCGCAGACAGCACGACCATCACGGCTGTTTCGCTCTTCCAGCGGCGAACGGCGAATTGCTCGGCTTCGGTCAGCAATGCCTTTCCGAGCCCGCGGTCCTGCATCGACGGCGCGACGGCCAACGTACCGATATAGGCCGCGTCTCCGTCTTTCCTGACTTCGATGCAGCCGGCAATGCCGCCGTCGATCTCGGCGACGAGCAGGACGGTGTCCGCTGCCCGCAGCGTCGCGGTGAGCTGTGACGACGTGATTCGCGGGCCTTCGACTAATGCTGCTTCATGTGTCCATCCGGCGGCAGCCGTCGTCGGGCGGTACGCAGCGTTGACCAGTTCGACGAGGGCCGCGACGTCCTGCTCGTTCGCTACCCGGTAGCTGGCGGCGCGCTGGGTCGCGCCTGTCGTTTCATTCATGGAAGCCCTCGATGTCCGTTGCCGCGGTTGATCCTGAACGTCATGTCGCCCAAGGATAGACGAACGTCGGTCGGCACCGGTATCGACCTGGCCGATCAACCGGCAATCCACATTTCGCGTCGCGCTGAAGCGTTTGCGCCAGGCCGCCGGCATCATCTGCTGGCGTGGCCCGTGCCGAACGGGCCGATTCCAACCTCGTCATGGCCTGCGAACACGCCTCCCCGACATGCAGCAGCCCGTCATGCCCCGCCACCCGCCCGCCGTCGCGGACCTGCTCCTGCTCCTCGCGCTCTCGACGTTGTGGGGCGCGTCCTACACGTTCATCCGGATCGGCGTCGAGACGATTCCGCCGCTGACGCTGATCGCCGCGCGAACCTTGATCGCGGGATCGGTGCTGCTGCTGTGGATGCGCATCCGGCGCATTCCGATGCCGCGCGACCTTGCGGTCTGGCGGCGCTTCTTCGTCCAGGCGCTGTTGAACAGCGTCGTGCCGTTCACGCTGATCGCATGGGCCGAGTGTTCGGTCGAAGCCGGCCTTGCGACGATCCTCAATTCCGCGTCACCCGTGCTCGCGTTCGCGGGCACCTGGCTGATCACCCGCCATGAGCCGCTGACGCCGCGGAAGCTGTTCGGCGTCGTCGCAGGGCTCGTCGGCATCTCGCTGGTGGTCGGCGTCAGCGCGTTCGACGGACTCGGGCGGCAACTCGTGCCGCAACTGGCGATCGTCGCGGCGACCGTCTGCTATGCGGGCGCCGCGATCTACGGGCGGGCCTTCAACGGGATGTCGCCGGCAGCGCCCGCTGCGGGCTCGCTCATCGTCGGCGCGGTCGTGCTGGTGCCGGCCAGCATCGTCGTCGATCGTCCGTGGACGCTTCATCCGTCGCCGCCGTCGCTGATCGCGTTGGCGGCGCTCGCGGTGTTCTCGACCGCGCTCGCGCTCGTCATCTACTTCCGGCTCGTGCAATCGCTCGGGTCGGTCGGCACGACGGCGCAGGCCTATCTGCGCGTGCCGATCGGCGTCGGCATCAGCATGGCGCTGCTCGGGGAGTCGCTGTCGGCATCGGCGTGGGTGGGACTCGGATGCGTCGTCGCAGGCGTGGCCGCGATGACGCTGCCGTCACGACGGCGCGGGCAGCACCGCTCCTGATGTTGGTCACGCAACACGCCACGCATCGATCGTCGCCGTTACGCAGCGACCAGCGACCAGCGACCAGCGACCAGCGACCAGCGACCAGCGACCAGCGGCTCGGCCTGCATCGCCGTGCCCAAGTGCCACGCCCATCACGCCGTCAACGTCACCGACAGGCTGCCGAGTTCGCCGAAGCGCACCGTCAGCGCATCGCCGAGCGGCACGTCGATCGCGCCCGCATACGAACCGGTCGTCACGATCTGTCCGGCGCGTACCGGATCGCCGCGCGACGCGAGGAAATTGACGAGCCACACCAGCGGTTTCAGCGGATCGCCGTCCGGATGGCGGCCGTCGATCGCGCGGTTCAGCGCGCCTTCGAACGACAGCGCCAGCGTTTCGAGCGGCACGTTCAACCCGTCGGGCACGACCGGGCCGACACACAGCCCCTGGTTGAATTGCCCGTCGGCCAGCAGCTCGAACTTCGACGCGCGCGTGGGCTCCGCATAGCGGCAGCCGAGCACTTCGAGCACGATGCGCACTTCGCGGATCGCGTCGCGCACGTCCTGTTCGTCGTACGGCTGATCGCGCGCGGGCAGGTCGCGATCGAGCACGAACGCGATTTCCGGCTCGATCCGCACGATCGGCCCGCCGACGACGCGGTACGGTGCGTCGGCCTCGCGGATCGTCGACGCGAAGATCGGCGCGAGGATCACGCGGTCGGGCGGCGGCAGCGCGCATTTCCAGCCGCCGACGGGTTCGCCGAGCAGGTCGGCCACGCGCTGCTGGATGGCGAGGGCGGTCTCGACGTTTTCGGGACGCAGCGCATCGGGCAGCAGCGGGCCGGGCGAGCCGGCATGGCGGGCAGCGACGAGATGCTGGGCGGCGCCGTCCACGCGTTCGGTAGTCGTTGTCATGTCGGTTGAGCGAGTTGAAAGTGGGCCGGCAAATAAGGGCCGGACGAAAGTCGCATAGTCGATGATAGCGCCTTCGGCACGATGACCGCTCGATCCGGTTGCGAACGGGCGGCGCGCAACCGCCGCGACACGCCCTCGGGATATCCCCTAGACGATCGGCTCGCCCCGGCGCTTGCACGCCGGACGGGTTGTGCGACACAATAGGGAAAGCGCTTTCCCAAATGAATCGGACGACGGGGAAACGCGGGATTCCTGTGCGACGGATCGCGGCTGCATCGCCTGCCGCACGCCATTGGCCTTGCACTACCGGCCGTGCGTCACTCGCCGTGCACCACTGGCCGCGCGCAACGATTCAACAACAACGTGGAGACAGCAGATGTTCAACAGGCTTCGGGCGGCAACTTTCGCAGTCCTTTCAGTGCTGGCGGCGCAGGTGTGCGCCGCGCCGGTCACGCTCGACGTGACGGGCTGGAAGGGCGGCGGCGCCGAGCCCGCCAACATGGCGGCGCTGATCGCAAAGTTCGAGAAGGAAAATCCCGACATCAAGGTCAAGTTCGAGTACATGTCGCGCAACGACACGACGACGGTCGTGTCGTCGCGGCTGCAGGGCGGCAACGGCCCCGACGTGCTGATGGTCGACCGCGAGCTGATGCGGCAATGGCAGGGCGCGCATCAGTTGCTGGATCTGAGCGGCGAGAAGTGGGTGCCGACGATCTGGCGCGGCGTGCGCACCCACACGCAGATCGCCGGCAAGACCTACATGCTGCCGATGGAGCTGGTCGGCATCGGCCTGTTCGCGAACCTCGACCTGTTCAAGCGCGCGGGCATCGCGACGGTGCCGACCGACGTCGACCAGTTGAAGGCCGCGTGCGGGAAGCTCGCGGCGGCCGGCATCACGCCGATGCTGCTGCCCGCGAAGGAGGGTTGGGCGCCCGCGGCGCTCGTGATCGCGTCCGGGCTGGCAGCCGGCAGCGGTGACGCGGATGCGCGCGCCGAATCGTTCGTCGGCGCGGGCAGCGCGCGCTTCGCGGCCGACCCGGCGTTCAAGCAGTCGATGGCCGCGCTGAAGGTGCTCGCGGACGCGAAGTGCTTCGTGCCGCGCCTGAACAATGGCGTGAGCGCGTGGAGCACGGGGCTCACCGAATTCCAGGCGGGCCGCGTGGCGATGATGCCGCAGGGCGCATGGAACATCGCGAAGTTCAGCGCGACGAAGGGGCTGTCGTTCCAGTTCGCGCCGCTGCCGGCGCTCGTGCCCGGCAACGGGCCGGTCGCGCTCGACATGCTCGGCACCGCATGGGCGATCAACGCGGCGTCGCACCAGGCCGACGCCGCGAAGAAGTGGCTGGCGTTCTGGGCGCGCCCCGACAACGATCGCCAGTTCCTCGACGCGGAAGCCGGGTTCAGCCCGTTCGAGGGCGGCACCGACGCGATGCCGCCGCAGGCGCAGCCGTATGCGGCCGCGCAGAAGAACGGGCACGTCGTGCTGTATCCGAAGGGGGTGTGGACCGGCACGCTGTTCACGGCGATCTGGAATTCGATGTCCGCGTATTTCCTCGACATCGGGCAGGACCCGGCGAAGCTGCTCGCCCGTTGGGATGCGGCTGCACGATGAACCGCCTGTCCGCTGACATTTCCCGCGCCGCGCGATCGTGCGTGGCGCGGTTCGACGAAGGAGGCGCGCGATGAAGCGCAACCGGACCTTGCTGTGGTGCGCCGTTCCGGCGCTCGCGCTGTACGCGCTGCTGAGCCTGTATCCGCTGTTCAAGGCCGCGCGGATGAGCCTGACGGATTTCTCCGGCGTGGGCGATGCGCACTGGATCGGGCTCGCGAACTACGCGGCGGCGTTTCGCGATCCCGCGAGCCTGCATACGCTCGTCGTCACGTTCGCGTATGCGGCGATCGTCGTGATCGTGCAGAACGGGCTCGGGCTGCTGTTCGCCGCGCTGCTGTTCTCGCTGCCGCGGCTGCGCGGCGCGCTGCGCGTCGGGCTGCTGGTGCCGAGCATGTTCTCGGCGGTGATCGCCGGGTTCGTGTGGGAGTACTTGTACTCGCCGCTCGGCGGCGGGATCAACGAGCTGCTGCACCTCGTGCATCTCGACGCGCTGCAGCAGGTGTGGCTCGGCGATCCGTCAGTCACGCTGCCGGCCGTCACGGCTGTGCACGTGTGGATGTACGTCGGCTATTCGACGGCGATCTTCCTGGCCGGCTACCTGAACATTCCGTCCGAACTGCACGATGCGGCGAAGCTCGACGGCGCGAACGCGTGGGTGCGTTTCACGCGCATCGACCTGCCGCTGCTCGCACCGGCATTCACCGTGAACATCACGCTGAGCACGATCGGCACGCTGAAGACCTTCGAGCTGCCGCTCGTGCTGACCAACGGCGGGCCGGACGGCGCGACGACCACGCTCGGGCTGCAGATCTTCCACAGCCTGTTCAACGACTACAAGTTCGGCTTCGCGAGCGCGCTGTCGATGATCATGCTCGCGATCGTCGTGGTGGTCGCCACCACGCAGAACACGATCCTGCGCCGCCGGGAGGACAACCTGTGAACGTCATCCGTCAACGCTTCCATGCGGACCAGCCGTCCGCCGGCACGTCGGGCGGCGGGCTGCGCACGAGTGCGCTGCTGCGCCGCGTGCCGGCGTTCGCGCGGCTCGTCGCCGCGATCGCGATCGTCGCGATCGTGCTGCTGCCGACGATCTACATGGTGCTGATGTCGCTGCGCACCGGCGACGACATCATCGCGCGCCCGCTCGGGCTGCCGGACCACGTGTTCTTCGGCAACTACGCGGCCGTGTTCACGCAGATGAACTACTGGCGCAGCGTCGCGAACACGATCGGCATCACGCTCGCGGTCACGTTTCTCGTCGCGTTGCTGTCGTCGCTCGCGGCGTATCCGCTGGCCCGCGTGAAGGGCCGGCTGTCGAACGCGGTCTACATCGTGCTGACGCTCGGCCTGACGATCCCGATGTTCGTCAGCCTGACACCGCTGTACGTGCTGTTCCGCGACCTGCACCTGCTCAACACGTATCTCGGCGTCGTGCTCGCGTACACCGTGCAGAGCCTGCCGCTCGGCGTGTTCTTCTACACGAGCTTCCTGAAGCGGATTCCGCTCGAACTCGAGGAAGCCGCGGTGATGGACGGCTGCAGCCCGCTGCAGGTGTACTGGTACATCGTGCTGCCGCTGCTGCGGCCGATCACCGGCACGCTCGCGATGTTCGTCACGCTGTCGGTGTGGAACGACCTCGTCTATCCGCTGCTGTTCCTGACCGACTCGTCGAAGTTCACGATCACGGTCGCGGTGTTCCGCTTCATCGGCACCAACGACATCGATCCGACCAAGCTGTTCCCGGCCGCCGTGATGGGCACGCTGCCGCTGCTCGTGCTGTTCTTCATTCTCCAGCGCAGGATCGTCGCGGGCATCACGGCCGGCGCGGTCAAGGGGTAAAGCCATGATGAATCCATTCGAATCGCTCGACGGCCGCGTGATCGTCGTCACCGGCGGCGGCGACGGCATCGGCCTCGGCATCGTCGAAGTGCTCGCGCAATGCGGCGCGCAGGTCGTCGTCGCGGAGAAGAACGCCGCGCGTGCCGACGCCGTGCGCGAACGGCTCGGCGGGCGCGATGCGCTGTTCGTCGAGACCGACGTCGCCGAACCGGCGAGCGTCACTGCGTTGTTCGAGCGCGTGGACGCGCATCACGGCCGGCTCGACGGGCTCGTGAACAACGCGGGCATCACGCTGCACGGCCCGTTCGACGCGTTCTCGCTCGACGACTGCGACCGCCTGTACCGCACCAACCTGCGCTCGATGTTCCAGTGCGCGCAGCTCGCGGCGCCGCGCATCGCCCGCGCGGGCGGCGGCGCGATCGTCAACATCGCGTCGAATCATGCGGGCGCGAGCGTGCCGGGCTTCGAGATGTACGCGGCGACCAAGGGCGGCATCGTCGCGATGTCGCGCGCGATGGCGACGAGCCTCGCGCCGCAGCGCATCCGCGTGAATACGCTGAGCCCCGGCTTCACGCTGAACGCGCCGATCGGCGCGGCACTCGAGCGTGATCCCGCGCTGCTCGACGCCTATCGCGCGCTGCATCCCGCGCAGCGCATCAACGAACCGGCCGATATCGGCCGGATCGCCGCGTTCCTGCTGTCGGACGCGGCGGCCGGCATCGCCGGCGCGGATCTCGTCGCCGACAACGGCATGTCGGCACTGCTGTTCAACCGCACCCGTTCCTCCACATGAAGATCACCGAAATCGAAACATTCGCGGTCGCACCGCGCTGGCAGTTCGTGAAGGTCAGCACCGACGAGGGCCTGGCCGGTTGGGGCGAGCCGATCGTCGAAGGGCGCGCGGCCACCACGGCCGCCGCCGTGCACGAACTCGCCGACTACCTGATCGGCCGCGACCCGCGGCATATCGAGGACCTGTTCCAGGTCATGTATCGCGGCGGTTTCTATCGCGGCGGCCCGATCCTGACGAGCGCGATCTCGGGCATCGAGCAGGCGCTGTGGGACATCAAGGCGCGTGCGCTCGGCGTCCCCGTCTACGACCTGCTCGGCGGCCCGGTGCGCGACAAGGCGCGCGTCTATGCGCACGTGAAGGGCGACACGCCGGAGGAGATGGCCGCGAACGCGCGGCAGCTCGTCGAGGCCGGCTATACCGCGCTGAAGATGGGCGTGGTCAACGCGACCGACTGGATCGAGTCGCCGGCGGCGATCGACCGCGCGGTGGCGCGCTTCGGTACGGTGCGTGATGCGATCGGCAGGGAGGTCGGGCTCGGCATCGACTTCCACGGCCGCGTGCGCCGCCCGGTCGCGAAGGCGCTCGCCAGGGCGCTCGCGCCGTTCGACCCGATGTTCTACGAGGAACTGCTGCTGCCCGAGCACAACGACGCGCTGCGCGAAGTCGCGCGCGACTGCGCGGTGCCGCTCGCGACCGGCGAACGGCTGTTCACGCGCTGGCAGTTCAAGGAGCTGCTGCAGGAAGGCGTCGTCGACATCGTGCAGCCCGACGTGAGCCACACGGGCGGGATCTGGGAGCTGCGCAAGATCGCCGCGATGGCCGAGGCGTACGACGTCGCGGTCGCGCCGCATTGCCCGCTTGGGCCCCTGACGCTCGCGGCGTCGTTGCAGATCGATTTCTGTACGCCGAACGCGTTCATCCAGGAGCAGTCGACCAATGTGGCCTATCACGACGACAACGCGATGTACGCGTACACGCGGGGCATCCCGTTCGCGTTCGACGCAGGCTACGTCGCGCGCCCGGATGCGCCGGGGCTCGGCGTCGAGATCGACGAGGAGAAGGTGAGGGAAGCCGCCGCGACCGGGCACCGCTGGCGCAACCCGGTGTGGCGTCGCGAGGATGGCTCGGTCGCCGAATGGTGAGCGGCAGCAACGGACGAGGAGAAAGGCAATCATGGCAAGTGTGTCGCTCAAGCAGATCCACAAGCGCTACGACGACGGCGCGGACGTGATCAAGGACGTCAGCCTCGACATCGAGGATGGCGAATTCATGGTGTTCGTCGGCCCGTCGGGCTGCGGCAAGTCGACGATGTTGCGGATGCTGGCGGGGCTCGAGGAGATCACGTCGGGCGACCTGCTGATCGACGGCCGCCGCGTCAACGACGTGCCGGCCGCGAAACGCGGGCTCGCGATGGTGTTCCAGAACTACGCGCTGTATCCGCACATGACGGTGTTCGAGAACATGGCGTTCGGGCTGAAGCTCGCGGGCGTCGACGCCGCCGAGACGCGCACGCGCGTCGGGCAGGCGGCCGAAGCGCTGCGGCTGTCCGCGCTGCTCGACCGCAAGCCGAAGGCGCTGTCGGGCGGCCAGCGGCAGCGCGTCGCGATCGGCCGCGCGATCGTGCGCAAGCCGGGCGTGTTCCTGTTCGACGAACCGTTGTCGAACCTCGACGCGGCGCTGCGCGGCGGG
>NZ_JAAGPB010000356.1:0-9344 GCF_017104585.1 Burkholderia sp. Ac-20392 | reverse complement strand
ATTGGTGGCTGGGTTTCCGACGTGTGCTCTTCCGCTCTCGGACGCGGACATCGCGGGCGCGTTGCGGCAGGCGCTCGGCAAGCGCCGCAGCATGCGCTGACTGGCGACCCGCGCGAACGCATCGCGCGGTGACGTTGCATGTCAGTGCGCGCGTTCTTCGAGCCGTGCTGCGAGAAAGCGGTGATCGGCCGAGAACAGCCGGCGATAGGTCATCAGCACCGCGCCGACCGTGCCGAGCGCCGAGGCCGCGGCAATCAGGAACATGATCACGATCTGGTAACGCACGGCCTGCAGCGGCGACTGGCCGGCCAGCACCTGGCCCGTCATCATCCCCGGCAGGCTCACGACGCCGACGACGGCCATCTGGTTCAGCGTCGGCAGCATGCCGGCGCGCACGGCCTGGCGCGCAGCGTCCTGCGCGGCTTCCCAGCGCGTCGCGCCGAGTGCGAGTGCGGTTTCGACGCGGTCGCGGCGCGCCGTCAGTTCTTCCATCATCCGCTCGACGCCGAGCGACACGCCCGTGAGCGTATTGCCGAGAATCATCCCGAGGATCGGAATCGCGTATTGCGGCGCGTACCACGGATGGATGCGGATCACGACGAACAGGCCGACCGCCGCGACGAACCAGCTGCTGAACCAGATCGACGCAATGCTGTCGATGCGCTGGCCGCGATACGTGCGCTTGCCGCGCCCCGCGCCGGCGAACCCGGCGATCAGCGTCATCAGCGCGGTGAGCGGCAGCACGACGTACCAGTGAGGATGGCCGAATACCCAGCCGAGCACGTAGCCGATCGCGAGCAACTGCACGACGGTGCGCACGGCCGCGAGCGCGAGCTTGCGGCCGAGGCCGAGCGACAGGGCCATCGAGATCGCGCCGTTGACCGCGACGAGCGCGGCGGCGATGCCGACGTCGACGAGGCTCAGGTCCTGCAGTGCGGGGCTCATTGCGTTGCCTCCGTCGGCTTGGCCACGTGCATCACGCCGGCCTGCATCACGAGCCGCATCGTGCCGATCCGTGCGGCCTGGGCCGGATCGTGCGAGATCCACATGTACGCGCGGGCGTCGGGCGCCGCGTCGAACCATGCGCCGACGAGCGCCTCGATCGCGCGTGCCGACTCGGGGTCGAGCGCGGACGTCGGCTCGTCGAGCAGCAGCACGTCGGGATCGAGCTGCAGCACGCGCAGCAGCGCGGCGATCTGCGCTTCGCCGCCCGACAGGTCGCTCGCGCGCTTGTCGAGAAAGTCGGGGCCGCGGCCGGCCTGCGCGGCGAGCGCTTCGGCGCGTGCACGATCGAACGCAACGTCGCGATAGATCGCGAGCGAATACGGATAGCGCAACTGCGATTCGACGGTGCCGTCCATCTGCGCGGGGCGCTGGCGAACATAGGCGACGCTGCGCCGGTAACGCGGGATCGCATTGCGCCGAATCCGTTTGCCGCGCCACAGGATGTGGCCGCCGTCGAGCGGATCGAGCAGCGCGAGCGCGCGCAGCAGCACGCTCTTTCCCGACCCGGACGGCCCGGTGATAGCAATTCGCGATCCCGCCGCGAGGCTGAAATCGGTCGGGGCGAGCAGGGTCTTGCCGCTGCTGGCATCGCGCCGCGTGATGCGCTCTGCATCGATGAGGCCGGTGGGGGCTGTCATGTCACAAATGAAAAAAAGCGTTAATGGCGCCGAAACGTCACCATGGCGTGCGTCATAATACCGATTGAAAAGCCGCGGGTGTCGTGCGCCGTTCGTCCACGCAAGCGGCCCGGCATGGTGCGGCAACATTTCAGAACAACAACGGAACCGCCATGACGCTTACCCGAGCCATCGGCAAATCGGCTGCATGGATCGTCGGTATCATCGCGGTGCTCATCGCGGCGGCCGGCGTCTTTCTCTTCGCCTTCGACTGGAATCGCGCGAAGCCTTGGGTCAACGAACAGGTCACAGCCGCACTCGGCCGCCCGTTCGCGATCAACGGCGACCTGAAGGTCGGCTGGCGCCGCCCCGACGGCGAAACCGGTTGGCGCGCCTGGGTACCCTGGCCGAGCTTGACGGCCACGCAGCTCGAGATCGGCAACCCCGACTGGGCGAAGACGCCCAAGTTCGTCACGCTCGATGCCGCGCACTTCGATCTCGCGATCCTGCCGCTGCTCGCGCATGAAATCGTGATCCCGTCGATCGACGTCGTGAATCCGGCCATCGACCTCGAACGGCTGGCCGACGGCCGCAACACGTGGACTTTCCAGTTCAAGCAATCGTCGCAGCCGTCGCCGTGGAAGGTGCGGCTCGACAGCTTCGGCTTCGCGAAGGGCACCGTCACGTATCGCGACGCGATCACCAAGGCCGACCTGACCGTCGCGATCGATACGCTCGGGCAGCCGATTCCGCTCGGCGACGTGCTGAAGGAGCAGGAGCAGACGTCGCGCGCGGCTTCGGCGCAGCGTGTCGGCAAGCATGGTGCTGCGCAGTTGAGCGCGAAGGCCAACGCAGAGGCCGCGTCGAGCGCTTCCGCCGCGCAGGCTGCGAGTGCGGCGTCGGCAACGGGGGCGTCGGCCGCGTCTGCCGTGGTGTCGGCTTCGTCTTCCTCGTCTACCTCTTCGGCATCGGCTGTTGCTGCCGCGTCTGGTGCAAGCGGCGCAAGCAGCGTCGCGGCGCCCGCGAAGCCGTCCGGCCCGACCTATGCGTTCGGGCTGAAGGTCGACGGCCGCTACAAGAACGTGCCGATCAGCGGCACCGGCAAGCTGGGCGGCGTGCTCGCGATCCAGGACGCGTCGCGGCCGTTCCCGTTGCAGGCCGACGTGAAGGCCGGCGACACGCGGCTCGCGATCGTCGGCACGCTGACCGATCCGATGCATCTCGCGGCCATCGACCTGCGACTGTGGTTGCAGGGCACGTCGATGTCGCACCTTTACCAGCTGACCGGCATCACGCTGCCCGATACGCCGCCTTACGCGACGGAAGGCCGGCTGATCGGCAACTTCAAGCGCAAGGCCAGCACGTTCCGCTACGAGAACTTCAACGGTCGCGTCGGCGGCAGCGATCTCGGCGGCACGCTTGCCTACGAGCAGCGCGAGCCGCGACCGAAGCTGTCGGGCGAGCTCGTGTCGAACCTGCTGCAGTTCTCCGATCTCGCGCCGGTGATCGGCGCGGATACGGCCGCGAGCAAGGCCAAGCGCGGCGACACGACGAAACAGCCGTCGAGCCGCGTGCTGCCGGTCGAGACGTTCCGCACCGATCGCTGGCGCGCGCTTGATGCAGACGTCAAGTTCACGGGCCGCAAGCTGGTCAAGAGTTCGGACCTGCCGATCACCAACCTGTACACGCACATCGTGATGACGGACGGCGTGCTGTCGCTCGAGCCGCTGCAGTTCGGTGTCGCGGGCGGCACGCTCGCGACGACCGCGCATCTCGACGGCAGCGGTGCGCCGCTGAAGGGCCGCTTCACGGTGGCGGCGCGGCACCTGAAGCTCAAGCAGTTGTTCCCGGCGCAGAAGGTCATGCAGTCGGCGCTTGGCGAGATCAACGGCGATGCGTCGCTGTCGGCGACCGGCAACTCGCCGGCCGCGCTGGCCGCGACGTCGACCGGTGAAGTGAAGGCGCTCGTGACGGACGGCCGCATCAGCCGCCTGCTGATGGAAGCGGCGGGGCTGAACGTCGCGAACGTCGTCTACGAGAAGCTGTTCGGCAACAACGACGTGAAGATCAACTGCGCGGCGATCGACTTCGTCGCGACCAACGGGATCCTTGACCCGAAAGTCTTCGCGCTCGATACGGACGACGCGCTGATCAACGTCGACGGCCCGATCAGCCTGCGCGACGAAACGCTGAACCTGAAGATCCACCCACACACGAAGGGTTTCCGGATCTTCTCGCTGCGCTCGCCGCTGTATGCGAAGGGCACGTTCAAGAACCCGGACGTCGGCGTCGATGCGGGCGCGCTCGCGCTGCGCGCCGGTGCGATGATCGGCCTCGGGCTGATCAACCCGTTCGCGGCGCTGATTCCGCTGATCGCGCCGAGCAACAACCGCGACGTGCCGTGCTCGGAGCTGTTCGGTCAGATGAATGCGAAGGCGGCGCAGCGGGCGGCGGCGAAAGTCGGCAAGTGACGGGGCGTCAGCGGCCCGCGCGCACCCAGAGCAGCAGGACTTCGACTTCCCGGCCGTCGATCCGGACCGGAGCCGCAGGGCCGAGCTGCAGGCGATCGCCGTCGAGCACGGCGATTCGCTGCTGGATGTTGCCGACCCAGTTCGGAAACAGGCTGACGTCCATTTCGTGAGTCAGTGTGCCGTCGTCGGCGACCTGAAAGGGGCCTGAATAGGCGATGTAGCCGCGCGCGGCTGCCGCGCACGCGTCGTCTGCGCCGTGGTGCGGGTCGCCGATCGCGTAGGGCGGCCGGCCGGCGGCCATCAGCTGGGCGGACATGTAGCCGTCCCGCGTATAGAGAAGCCAGCCGCGCACGTCGCGACCGAGCGGATAGGCGACCGCGCTGCCGTCGCAGGGGCGGACTTCGTAGGACACGAGGCGCCACGCGCCGACGAGTTGTTCGCGAAGCTGGCTGGCAAGCATGCAGGATTCCGGTAAGGCGGCGGTGCGGCGCGCGCCGTCGTATTGGCGGGCCGCCGGGCGGCGGGCCAGGGGGGCTGAAATGCGCTGGCGGAACGGCGTGGTCGGCAGTTTCTCCGACACCTGCTAAAATACACGGTTTTCCGTCGATTTATCCTTTAACGGGACCTGCCGTGCTTTCTACTGCCAACATCACGATGCAATTCGGGCCGAAGCCCTTGTTCGAGAATATCTCGGTCAAATTCGGCGAGGGCAACCGCTATGGTCTGATCGGCGCGAACGGCTGTGGCAAGTCGACGTTCATGAAGATCCTCGGCGGCGACCTCGAGTCGAGCGCCGGCAACGTCGCGCTGGAGCCGAACGTGCGTCTCGGCAAGCTGCGCCAGGACCAGTTCGCGTACGAAGACGTGCGCGTGCTCGACGTCGTGATGATGGGCCACACCGAGATGTGGGCCGCCATGACCGAGCGTGACGCGATCTACGCGAACCCGGAAGCCACCGACGACGACTACATGCACGCCGCCGAGCTCGAAGGCAAGTTCGCCGAATACGGCGGCTACGACGCCGAGGCGCGCGCGGGCGCGCTGCTGCTCGGCATCGGCATCGAGGAGAAATTCCACACCGGCACGATGAGCGACGTCGCACCGGGCTGGAAGCTGCGCGTGCTGCTCGCGCAGGCGCTGTTCTCGAAGCCGGACGTGCTGCTGCTCGACGAACCGACCAACAACCTCGACATCAACTCGATTCGTTGGCTCGAGCACACGCTCAACGAGTACAACTCGACGATGATCATCATCTCGCACGATCGTCACTTCCTGAACGCGGTGTGCACGCACATGGCCGACATGGACTTCGGTACGCTGAAGGTCTGGCCGGGCAACTACGACGACTACATGCTCGCATCGGCACAGGCGCGCGAGCGCCAGGCCGCGGCGAACACGCGTGCAAAGGAACGTGTCGCGGAACTGCAGGACTTCGTGCGCCGCTTCTCGGCGAACAAGTCGAAGGCCCGCCAGGCGACCAGCCGTGCGAAGCAGATCGACAAGATCAAGATCGAGGAATTCAAGCCGTCGTCGCGCCAGAACCCGTTCATTCGCTTCGAGTTCGAGAAGAAGCTGCACAACGTTGCGGTGGTGGCCGAAGACATCACGAAGAAGTACGAGCGCACGATCTTCCAGAACTTCAACCTGTCGGTGCAGCCGGGTGAGCGCATTGCGATCATCGGCGAGAACGGCGCGGGCAAGACGACGCTGCTGCGTTCGCTGCTTGGCGCGCTCGCGCTCGAGCACGGCACGGTGAAGTGGTCCGAGAACGCGAATGTCGGCTACATGCCGCAGGACACGTACGAAGAGTTCCCGAACGACATCACGCTGATGGACTGGATCGACCAGTACCGCAAGGACGGCGACGACGAAACGATGGTGCGCGGCACGCTGGGCCGCCTGCTGTTCTCGTCGGACGACATCAAGAAGTCGGTGAAGGTGCTGTCGGGCGGCGAGAAGGGCCGCATGATCTGGGGCAAGCTGATGCTCGGCCGCCACAACGTGCTGCTGATGGACGAGCCGACCAACCACATGGACATGGAGTCGATCGAGTCGCTGCAGATCGCGCTCGAGCAGTTCGAAGGCACGCTGATCTTCGTGTCGCACGACCGCGAGTTCGTGAGCGGGCTGGCGAACCGGATCATCGAAGTGCGTACGGATGGCACGCTGTTCGACTTCGGTGGCAATTACGAGGAGTTCCTGACGAGTCAGGGGCAGGAGTAATTGTCCTGACGCTTCCGTTCATGTGTTGCCCAGGCAGTAGACGCAGCCGGGGCGCATAGCGGCGCGAAGCCGCCAGAAGCGCATCGAGCCCGCATCGACAGTATTGTCGATGCGGGCTTTTTCATTTCCGTGTCGGTAAGGCACGGCAGCGTCGCGCATCCCCGTTTCCATCCGTCAATCGACTTCAGGTAAATTACGCTCCGAATACCACCCTTAATTTCCGACCCGGAGCCGCCCCCTCGATGCAGGACCATCCTTTCCCGCTCGACCTGTCCGGCCTCGCGCCAAGCCTGTATGCGCAGGGCACCGAGGAGGGCATCCTGTCGCGCCTGATGGAGCGGATCGCGCCGACCAACCGCTTCTGCGTCGATATCGGCGCAAGCGACGGCCTGCGCAACAGCAACACCGCGCGGCTGCTACGTGAACAGGATTGGTCCGGCGTGCTGGTGGAAGGCAGTGCATACCGCTTCGGCAAGCTTGCCGCTCACTACGCGGGAGCGGATCGCGTCAGTCTGCACCACGACCGTGTTCAACCCGACGCGATCGACACATTGCTCGCCGATGCGAACACGCCCGCCGAATTCGATCTGCTGTCGATCGACATCGACGGCAACGACTACTGGGTCTGGCGCGGCCTGCAGGCATTCCAGCCGCGCATCGTCGTGATTGAATACAACCCGTACTACACGCCGCCCGAGCGCTGGGTCATGTGCTTCAACCCGGATCACGAATGGGATGGCTCGACGTATTACGGCGCGAGCCTCGAATCGCTCGTCCATCTCGGCAGGCAGAAGGGCTATGAACTCGTCTGCTGCGACGACATGGGCAACAACGCATTCTTCGTGCGGCAGGACCTGTATCCGCTGCTCGGCATCGCGAACAACGCTTCCTCGGTGCTGTTTCGTCCGGCGATGTACAAGGCGCGCTACGTCGGGCACAACACGTTCCTGACCGGCCATCCGTATCGATACGGGCCGGCCGAGCACATCTGAATGGACGCGCTCGCCACGACCTTCGAAGAGATCCGCGATGCCTATGCGCTGGGCCGAAGCGGGCCGCCGCGCCAGGTCGGCGAACGCGTGTGGCACCTGCCGACCGATGACGGCGGCGTAGCGGTCAAGCTCTACGCGTCCGAACATCGCGCGCGTGTGGCCAAGGAAGCTGCCGTGCTCGCGCACTTCGAGACGCACGGCGATTTGCGTTTCCATGTGCAGGCGCTGAAATGCACGGTGGCTGGCGCATCGCTGTGGACAGGTTCCAATTCTCACGCGATGCTGACGCGCTGGGAAACCGGGCAGTTCAGGACCTACGACACTTTTTCGCTGGCCGAATGGGATGCACTCGGCGAGAGTCTGGGCGCGCTGCACACGAGCCTCGAACAGCTTCATCTGCCACAGCTCGACACGATCCGCGCACGGCTGACCGCGATCGACGCGGACGCGGTGCGCCGCAGCCTGCACGACGCACTGGATCGCGCACGCTCGAACGATAGCGCCGAGACTTTGCGCCGCTACGTCGATCTCGCGCTGCGCATGCTCGACCGCTTCTATCCGGGCAGCATCGACGCGTTTCCCGCCGACGATCCGCAGTACCCGATCCACAACGACTACAACCAGTTCAACTATCTGTTCACGGGCACGCTGCCGCCGCTCATCCTCGACTGGGAAGCGTCGATCGGCGCACCGCGCGAATACGAGCTGGTGCGTTGCCTGAATCATCTGCCGCTGGAGGCGCCGCATCTGGCGGAAGCGTTCGTGCTGGCCTATCGGCGGACCCGGCCGGTCGATCCCGCGCGTATCGCATGGGCGGTCGATGCCGCGTGCCTGCAGCACGCGCTCAAGCTCTGGGTCGTGCAAGGCTGGCTCGACGATCCTTCGCGCTTTGCGTCGCATCTGAACGGCGCGGTGACGATGGCGTCCGCGATGGTGGATGCGCGCGACCGTCTGGTCGATTTCTTTTCCCGTTGCATCGAAGCAGGACGCTGAAGTGAATGCGAATCTGAACCGGATGTCGAATCCGACGCCGCCGGCCGAGCGGCAGCATGTGTTTCCGCCGCCGCTGGATCGCGATTACCGCGTCGAAGACGGGCGCGTGCTGACGCGCTCGCTGGAAGCGCATATCGTCGATCACTGCAACCTGACCTGCGCGGAATGTTGCTCGCTGTCGCCGCTGCTGCCCGAGTGGTACGCGAGCCCCGAATCGCTCGAGGCCGATCTGCGCAAGGCGGCAAAGGTGCTGCGCCCGCGGATGTTCAAGCTGGTCGGTGGCGAACCGCTGCTGCATCCGGCGCTCGTCGAACTCGTCCAGCGCGTGCGCGTCACGGGCATCGCGCCCGTGATCTCCGTCACGACGAACGGCCTGAAGCTCGGCGAGATGACGGACGCGTTCTGGCAGGCGGTGGATGCGCTGACGATCTCGCGTTATCCGAAGCCGTCGCTGTCGCCCGACCTGGTCGCGCACATCGAGCGCCAGGCCGCACGCTTCGACGTGCGCCTGAACTGGAAGGTGCAGGACGTGTTCACGACGATGAACCGCGCGGAGCCCGGCACCGATCGCGACGCAGCGCAGCGCCTTTATCACGATTGCTGGATCCGCGAGCGCTGCCATATGATTCGCGACGGCATGTTCTACACCTGCACGCGGCCGGCGCATTTCCATACGCTCTACAAGGGCGAGAAGGATTTTCAATCCGACGGCCTGCCGCTGCGCGACGACGTTGACATGCTCGACGCGATGCTTGCCTATCTGCAACGCGAGGCGCCGCTCGAAGCGTGCCTGCATTGCCAGGGCGGCAGCGCGCCGGTGGCGCCGCATCGCATCCTCAAACGCATTGAAGTGGACTCCTTGAAGGCTCGTTATCCATGATCGTCGGCACGCGCGACCTGTTCGGCTTCGACCGGCTTCACTACCATCCGCGCAGCGGTGCGACGGCGTCCGGCATCGGGGCCGTCCTGCACGCGGCGGGGCAACCGGCCGGCGAGCCGGACGCGGCGGCCATCGCGGGCTACCTGAGCGGCGAGCGGCTGGT
>NZ_JAAGPB010000355.1:0-234 GCF_017104585.1 Burkholderia sp. Ac-20392 | reverse complement strand
AGTCGTGGGGCGCGAGAGGTTACAGTGACACAGAGGGTGGTGAGAGATGGAAAGGAAGAATGTTACGGACGATGAGTAGGGTAGGATAGTGGAGCACGGATACGTAGAGTAAGGTCATAAGAAGGCTAGAGATCTGGTGAGAGAGATGAGAAGAAGGACAAGGAAGAAGACAGGAAGGTGGAGTAGAGTAGGAAGAAAAGGAAGACAAATAAAAGGTAGATAATATTTTTTTTA
>NZ_JAAGPB010000354.1:0-8969 GCF_017104585.1 Burkholderia sp. Ac-20392 | reverse complement strand
GGAACTGGCCGACCTGACGGTGATCAGCGCGACCGACGGCAATCACGGTCGCGCGCTGGCCGCCGCCGCGCGCGCGATCGGCTGCGGGTGCGTGATCGTGCTGCACGCGAACGTCGAGGCCGAACGCGAACGCGCGATCTCGGCATACGGCGCGCGGATCGTGCGCATCGAGGGGAACTACGACGAGTCGGTCGTCTGCGCGGCGCAGCTTGCGCAGGCGAACGGCTGGTATGTCGTGTCGGATACGTCGTACGACGGCTACGAAGCGATTCCGCGCGACGTGATGCAGGGCTATGGCGTGATCGCCGCCGAGGCGGCCGCGCAGGCGGCGCAGGACGACGGGCGGCCGTTCACGCACGTGCTGCTGCAGGGCGGCGTGGGCGGCCTCGCCGCTGGCGTTGCGAGTTACCTGTGGGAGCGCGATGGCGTGCAGCGGCCGCATTTCATCGCGGTCGAGCCGCGCCAGGCTGATTGCCTGTACCAGAGCGCGCTGGCAGGGCGCGCGTCCAAGGCGACCGGCAGCGTCGACTCCGTGATGGCCGGGCTCGCGTGCGGCGAGGCGTCGCCGCTGGCGTGGGATTTCCTCGAGATGTGCATCGACTACTTCTTGCTGATCGACGACGAAGACGCGGTGCAGGCGATGCGCGGCCTCGCGGCCGGCAGCGAACGCGACGTGCCGCTGGTGGCCGGCGAATCGGGCGCGGCCGGCGTCGCGGCGCTGGACGTGCTGATGCGCGACCCGGCGCTCGCGCGACAGGTGGGGCTCGACGCGCATTCGCGCGTGCTGGCGATCAATACGGAAGGCGCGACGGCGCCGTCCGTGTACCGGAGCTGCGTCGGCGAGACGGCCGACGCCGTGCTCGCGCGGCAGCGAGACTGGCTGGACCGCGCGGCAGTGGCGGCCTGAACGACATCACGACCGATCCCGATCGACTACGACTGACGAGGCTAACGCCATGGACGCAACCGAAGAAAGCACGCTGCAGGGGCAACTGAAGACGTGGCGCCGCCATCTGCACCAGCATCCGGAGACGGGTTTCGAAGAGGTGAACACGTCGGACTACGTCGCGCGCATCCTGACGACGCTCGGGCTCGACGTGCATCGCGGGATCGGCGGCACGGGGCTCGTCGCGAACCTGACGGCCGGCACCGGCAAGCGCGCGATCGGCATCCGTGCGGACATGGATGCGCTGAACATCGCCGAGCACGCGCCGGGCCGCGAACATGCGTCGCGCACGCCCGGCAAGATGCATGCGTGCGGGCACGACGGCCACATGTCGATGGTGCTCGGCGCCGCGCAGTTGCTGGCCGAGCGCAAGGATTTCGACGGCACCGTGCGTTTCATTTTCCAGCCGGCCGAGGAGCATGGGCGCGGCGCGAAGGCGATGATGGCCGACGGGCTGTTCGAACGCTTTCCGGTCGACGCGATCTTCGGCGCGCACAACATGCCGGGCATGCGCGCGGGCACGTTCTCGACCCGGGCGGGCGGCATCATGGCGAGCGAGGACAACTTCGTGATCCGGATCGACGGGCGCGGCACGCATGCGGCGCGCCCGCACATGGGCATCGATCCGATCGTGATCGGCGCGCAGGTCGTGCTCGCGCTGCAGACGATCGTGTCGCGCAATCTCGATCCGGGCCAGCAGGCGGTGATCTCGTGCACGGAGTTCATCACCGACGGGCTGCGCAACGTGCTGCCGTCGACGGTGACGATCAAGGGCGACACGCGCAGCTATTCGCGCGACGTGCAGGCGCTGCTGGCCACGCGGATGCGCGAGATCAGCGAAGGGATTTGCCGCACGCACGGCGCGACCTGCACGTTCGAGTACACGCACGAGTTCGCGCCGACGGTGAATTCGCCGGAATGGGTCGATACGGCCGTGCGGGCCGCGGCGCAGGTTGCGGGTGCGGATGCGGTGAATGCCGATGTGCAGCCGATGATGATCTCGGAAGACTTCGGCGCGTTCCTGCAGGCGGTGCCCGGCAACTTCGTGTTCATCGGCAACGGCGAGGCTGCCGGGCGCGGCGGCGTGCCGCTGCACAACGCGGGCTACGATTTCAACGACGAGATCCTGTCGATCGGCGCACGGTATTTCGACGCGGTGGCGCGGCTCGCGCTGCGCGAGCCGCGCCGCGCGGCCTGAAGAACGATCGCCGATCGCCGGCTTCCGAAATGGAACGCGTGATCGGCGATCGGAGCCGCTCGGTGCCGGATCGCGACGGTCTACCGGGTTAGCGCGTCGTAAACCTTGCGCCCGCTGACCCAGGTCTCATGTACCCGGATTTCGCGCAGTTGGTAATAGCTCCCTCCCGGCGTGGCCTGCAGGGGATCCTGTTCCAGGATCACGAGGTCGGCCTGCTTCCCTTCTTTCAAGGAGCCGATCTGATCGTCCAGGTGGCATTGCCAGGCCGCGTCGATGGTCACCGCACGCAGCGCTTCGGCCGGGCTCAGGCATTCGGCTTCATTCAGCACCGCCAGCTCCGGGTCGGCTTCCATGACCCGCCCGATTGCCTGGTCCATGTAACGCAATGGCCCGAGCGGGGAGACGAAGCGGTCGCTGTGCAGGCTGATGCGAAGACCCTCGCGCAGCGCCGACTTGCATCGATCGAGCTTCTGCGCGCGTTCTTCGCCCAGAATGGTCTTCTGGAATGCGCGCCCCCAGTAGCCGACATGGCCGATCAGGAAGCTGGGCGAGACGGACAGCCGCTTCATCGTGCGCAGGTCGTCGTCGCTGAGCAGCGACGCATGCTCGATCCGGTGGCGCAACTCGACCGGTGCCTGGCTGGGTTGGGGCGGGACTGACGGCGGGGGCGGAACCTTGCTCAGCGCCAGCTGGTAGGCGGCCAATACATTGGAGATGGCTTCATCGCCGTTGGCATGCGTCATGACCGGCCATTCCGCCGCGACGACTTCCTGCATGATCTGAGCCAGTGTTTCGACCGGGGAGAAGTTGAACAGGCCGTTCGGTCCCACGCCGGGAACACTGTGTTCATCGCAACACTTGTAGGGCTGGCGTTGCAGGCCGGTCAGCCCCTGGTTGGAGCCGTCGGCGATCAGCTTCATGGCCCGGATCGAAAACAGGGCCTCGGGCCCGCTGTCCAGTTGGGGCTTGAAGTGCTTCAGCCACATCGACCAGAGATCGTTGTTGCCGAACAGGGCCGCGCCGAGACGAACCGTCATCCATGGCGTTTGCGCGAGCGCCTTCATCACGACCACTTCGAAATACCCCATTCCCATTCCCAGGCCGGCATCGAACAGGGTGGTAATGCCGCGCTTGTTCGCGTCATACAACACGTCACGAATGCTGACGAGCAGATCGGCCGGCTTCGGTGACGGCATGCATTTCATCACCAGGTCGACCTGCGACTCGGTCAGCACGCCGTCGGGCTCGCTGTCCTGGAGGCCGGCGGCTTGCAACGCGGCGCTGTTGGCGTAGGCGAGATGTCCGGAGGCATTGACCAGGAACAGGCACACGTCCGTGCTGATCGTGTCGAGCCACGCACGGTCGAGGTTCAGCCATTCGCTCATCAGCGACGGATCGACGCCGATGCCGGCCACCCACTTTTCCTGTCGTTGCTTCGCATCGGCGACAGCCTTCCCGAGCTCCTTGCGGATAAACGCTTCGCCGTAGTCGCGACGCAACATTTGATCTTCGAACGGCGACAGGTTGACCCACGGCTTGATCTGGAAAACCGCGCTGGGCAGGATATGCATGTGCGGGTCGATCAGGCCGGGCAGCAAGGTCTGGCTGTCGTTGAGCGTCTGCTCGCGCGCGTCGGGGAAGGATGCCCGTACCCGCCGGCGTACGTCGTCCAGCGTCCCGGCGGCGATGACCTTGTGGTCGGCGATACCCAGCGCGTCGACCATCCTGCTGGTGTCTTCCGGGTCCGGATAGATGCGTCCACCGTGAAAGATCACGGCTTCGGGCGCCCGGTGCGCTTCCGTCCGGCTCAATTCCTTGAGCAGATCCTGCCATTCGTGTTCGCCCTGGCCAAGGGCGGTTGCGACCAAATGAGGGCTGCAGCATGCACATCCGAGCTGGTGTCGATGGAACATGATTGAATCCTTTTTGGTTTCTGATGCGTTGGATTGATTTATTGTTCGCTGCCTATCATTTCGGAATTCGAAACATTTTGAAGAAAAATACATCGGGTATCGCGATACGGCATTGGTGCGACTTGCTTCGGGAACCCCGCCCGCGCATGACGCGGATGCAGCATTCGACGCGATGGTGCCGAGACCATGATGCGTCAATGCTGAATCGTATGTATAAACACGGCGTGCGTACGGATCAAGATCAAAATCCGTACACGTTCCGACGGCTTGCGGGATGCGCGCTGATCGGCATGAAGGTCGCGCAGGCGGTGCGCGGCCCGGCCGGGTTCGGTTCCCGGCGGGGTCCGGTTCGGCGAATCCCCTGGGCCACGCTTGCCGCGGCGCTTTCGACGCGACCTGCACCTTGACCGTGATGCGCCGCCCGGACGCGCGGGCCCGAAACGGGCGCGATGGCGGCGATCTCGTGATGCGGCTCGTGCCCGCTGCGGCGTCGAGTGGCGACACGCAGGTCGGGGCCGACAGCGGGCCCCTTAGCCGGATGGCCCGCGGGCCGCGACCGGGGTAACGCAACGCGCATGGGCCGTTGCGTTACGCCGTCACACCAGTTCGCCGAGGCACGCGTCGAACTGCGTCAGGAGCCGGTCGACATCATCGGCCGTCGTCTGCGGACACACGAGCATCATGTTGTGGAACGGCGTGATCAGCACGCCGCGATTCAGCAGGTACAGGTGCACGATGTGTTCGAGTTCGCTGTCGAGCTGCGCGCCGGCGAGCGTCCCGTTGCGCGGCGGCGCGGGCGCGAATTGAAACTCGGTGCGCGCGCCGATGCGCGTCACGCACCACGGCAGCCCGTGCTTCGCGATTGCCTGTTCGAGCCCGGTCGCTAGCCGCGCGGCGAGTTCGAACATGTGTGCGTACGCCGCGTCGGTCGCGACTTCGGCCAGCGTCGCACGCATCGCGTGCATCGCGAGCATGTTCGCGGTGAGCGTCGTGCCGATTCCCGAATGGCCGGGCGGCGCGTTCAGCTTCGCCTGCTTCGCGCGTTCGGCAAATTCCGCGCTGAACCCGTACACCGCGCACGGCACGCCGCCTGCGATCGGCTTGCCGACCACCAGCATGTCCGGCTCGAGTTCGTGCGCGACCGCATAGCCGCCCGGGCCGCTGCTGATCGTGTGCGTTTCGTCGATCACGAGCAGCGTGCCGTAGCGGCGCGTCAGTTCGCGTGCGGCCTCCCAGAAGCCCGGATCGGGCAGCACCATTCCGATGTTCGTCATCGCGGGCTCGGCGAGCACGCAGGCGACGTCGCCGCTTTTCAGCGCCGCTTCGAGCGCAGCCAGGTCGTTGAATTCGACGACGCGCGTGTTCGCGAGCAGGTCGTACGACTGCCCGAGCAGGCTGTCGCGCTGCACGGGGCGGCCATCGACGAGGTCGACGAACACGTCGTCGACCGTGCCGTGGTAGCAGCCGTTGAACACCACGATCGTATTGCGGCCGGTGGCCGCGCGCGCCCAGCGCAGCACGAAGCGGTTCGCGTCGCTCGCGCTCAGCGCGAACTGCCAGACCGGCAGCTCGAAGCGGCGCGCGAGTTCGCGCGACACCCACGTGGTGTCCTCGCTCGGCAGCATCGTCGTGTAGCCGCGCGTGGCCTGCTCGACGAGTGCGCGTGCGACCGGTTCGGGTGCATGGCCGAACATCGCGCCGGTGTCGCCGAGGCAGAAGTCCACGTAGCGATGGCCGTCGACGTCGGTGAACGTCGCGCCGCGCGCTTCCTTCACGTACAGCGAGAACGGTGTCGACCAGTCCTGCATCCAGTGCAACGGCACGCCGAACAGCAGATGCTCGGACGCTTCCGCGGACAGCGCGCGGGAGACCGGCATGGCTTCGGTGAATGCGCGGCGCTCGCGATCGAACAGCGCGCGGGCGCGGATGAGGTCGACTCCGTGACGGGAAGGCAAAGGCAGCTCCTGGGCTGTGAAGGTACGGAGACGATAGCGCGGGCGCCGGGGGGATGAACAGGGGCGGAATTACGGAGGCGGGTTGGCGGTGGCGGGGCTGACAGGGCGAGGCCAAGGCGCAGACATTTTTTTAAAAGTTTTTGCGCATAAACCGGCGAGGGTCGGCCCGGCCGGTTTTATTGCATGGAAAGTTGGTGGGCGCTCACATTCTTGGCGCCCGATCGGAGGTGGGCGAGGCGGGCACAAGGACACATCTGGCTGATTCTCACGATGCCCGTTCGCCGTCGTATCCCCGTTATGCCAGCGTCTTGACCATGTGGTGCTCGTCGTAAAACCGCCCGTCGACGAACAGCGACCTTGGCTCCGTACCGAACCGCACGAACCCCTGCGACGCATACAGCCGCTCTGCGTTGGCGTTGACCTCGTTCACGCACAGCATCAACTGCTTGCATTCCCATTCCTGCGCCGCGTGCGCGGTCGCGCTTTCGAGCAGCGTCTGCGCGATGCCTTGCCCGCGATACGCGGGATCGACGAACACGCCCCAGATCGTCGCCTTGTGCGCGATCTTCACGCGCGCATCGCGGCGCACGCCGGTGATGCCGACGAGCGTGTCGCCGTCGAACGCACCGAACACGGCACGTTCATGGGTCGGCGTGATGCGCGTCGCGAATTCGTCGACCGGCACCTGCGATTCTTCGTCGAGCGTCGGCAGGAACGAGGTGGGGGCGGTGTCGACCGCACGCAGGCGAACGGTCTGGAAACGGGCGGCGTCGGCCGCATCGAGCAGGCGGGTCGTGATCGTCATCGGGGGGATTCCGGTTGAAGGTCGTGCATGCCGGCGCGGGCCGCTGCGGCCGCGGGATGCATCGTCCTTATCGTAATAGGAATCCGGGTGTCGTGCGGCGACGTTCGGCCGGCCGCGTGCCCGATTTCAAATCACGTCGCGCGGCCGCTTTGCATCGCCGTCGACGCAGCACGCGAGCACCTCGGCATCGGTGTCGCCGAGGCTCAAATACACGTGCCCGACCGCGCTGTCGAAATACAGGCTGTCGCCGGCGCCGAGCCGGTACGCATGGCCGTTCTCGAAGCGCAGCTCCAGCTCGCCGCTCAGCACGAACACGAACTCCTCGCCGCTGTGCCGGATGTAGTCGGCGAAGTCCGACAGCTTGCGCGCATGGATCCGCCCGCGCACGGGCACCATCCGCTTGCCGGTCAGGTCGTTCGCGAGCATCCCGTACGCATAGTTCGGCGTGTCGTAGACCATCTGCTGGCCGGCCGGCGTGAACGACGGCGTCATCGCGCCGGCGGGCGCGGGGCGGCCGAACATCGTGTCGAAGTCGAGCGCGAGCGCATGCGTGAGCGCCGCGAACTTGTCGTAGGTGAGCGCGATGTCGCCGCGCTCGGCCTTCGAGATCGTCGACACCGCGATACCGGAACGCTCGGACAGTTGCGCGAGCGTCAGGCCGCGCGACTTGCGCGCGTCGCGCAGCCGCGCGCCGACCGTCTGGTGGTCGAGCTGCGGCGCGGCGTCGGTGGGCGGCGGAACGGGGGCGGTGGATTTGGGCATGCGGATACGGGGCGCGACGTGCGTGACGTGAATACGGGTTTTGTCGTATACGAGAATAAATTTTCTCGTATATGATAATTTTCGTCGAAATCGCCGACGGTGGGCGTGACGGCCACTCTAGCATCGGACGACGCGAAACTCGCGGGGCCGGTGCGGCCGGCGTGAACGACACGTGTGCGTATCGGCGCAGCTCGCCCGTGCGGCGGTTGCCCGATCCGGCGCACGACAGCGATCTTTCCCAGTCATTTCCCCGGCTGTTCGTGGCCGGGCTCGCGAAGGTGGAATCCATGTCCAGTGAAATCAAACGTCTGCAGACCGGCGCACGCATGAGCCAGGTCGTGATCGCGAACGGCTTCGTCCACCTGGCCGGCCAGGTGCCCGATACGGCCGGCGCGCCGATCGCCGTGCAGGCGACCGAAATCCTCACGCGCATCGACGCGCTGCTCGCCTCGGCCGGCGTCGACAAGACACGCGTGCTGACGGCCAACGTGTGGCTCAGCGATGCCGCGCACTTCGACGCGTTCAATGCGGTGTGGGATGCATGGGTGCCGGCCGGCCATGCGCCGACCCGCGCGTGCGTGCAGGCGTTGCTGATGAAACCCGGTCTCGACGTCGAGATCGCCGTGACCGCACTCGCCTGACGCCGGCGCCGTCCGCCCCGAGGAACTCCCGATGACATTCGACACGCTCGTCCTGGGCGGCGGCATGATCGGCGTGTCCGTTGCCGTGCACCTGCAACAGCGCGGCCTGTCGGTCGCGCTCGTCGACCGCAAGGCGCCCGGCAACGAGACGTCGCTCGGCAATGCCGGGTTGATCCAGCGCGAAGGCGTGTATCCGTATGCGTTTCCGCGCGGCTTCGGCACGCTGCTGAAATACGCGTGCAACCGCTCGCCTGACGTCCGCTATCACGTCGGCGCGTTGCCGAAACTGATTCCGTTCCTGTACCGCTACTGGCGCAATTCGCATCCGGCGCGCCATGCCGAGATCGCGCGCGCCTATGCGCCGCTGATCGAACACTGCGTGACCGAGCATCGTGCGCTGATCGAGGCGTCCGGCGCCGGCGCACTGCTGCGCGAAGGCGGCTGGCTGAAGGTGTTTCGCACGGCTGCGACACGCGATGCCGAAACGCGCGACGCCGAGCGCTGGCGCGCCGAATACGGCGTGACCTTCGATGCGCTCGATGCGGCCGCGCTGCGCGACGCGGAGCCGAACCTGAGCCGCGCGCTCGTCGGTGCGCTGCGCTATCCGGACTCCGATTCGATCAGCGATCCGAATGCACTCGTGACCGCGTATGCGCGCCACTTCGAACAACTCGGCGGCCGCATCCTGACCGGCGATGCGCTGACGCTGTCGGCCGCGAACGGCTGGCGCGTCGACACCGCGCAAGGCA
>NZ_JAAGPB010000353.1:0-9138 GCF_017104585.1 Burkholderia sp. Ac-20392 | reverse complement strand
TTCTGCTCGCGGGTAGTGCACTCACCCGGTACGCAGCCGCACGCTGGTGCCGCTCGCTCGCGACGCTGCTCGGCGCCGGCGTGCCACTCGCCGACGCCTTTGCCACGCTCGAGCGCGCCGCCGGCCATCCGGTGTTCGAGCACGCCACCACGCACATCGCAGCCCGCGTGCTGCGCGGCGCGCGTCTCGCTGACGCGATGCAGTCGGCCGGTTGCTTTCCGGACGACGTCGTGCAGCCGATCGCCGTCGCCGAGGAAACCGGTGCGCTCGACACGATGCTCGCCGACATCGCCGCGTTGTGCGAACGCCAGCTCGACGCGCGTCTCGACACACTCGCCGCACTCGGCGAGCCGCTGATCGTGATCGTGCTGGGTGCACTCGTCGGCGGCCTCGTGATCGCGATGTACCTGCCCATCCTTCAGCTCGGCAACGTGGTGTAGCATCGCAACCGATTCTGTCGCCTTTTAGTCCGAACCTTGAGCCTCATGACGCCAGCGCCCCTGTCCGCCGTTACCGACTCGCCCGAGAGCACGCTGCTCGCGCTGGCGATGCTGCCGCCCACGCTGCAGTATGCGTTCGCGGTCGTCATCGGCCTTTGTATCGGCAGCTTCCTGAACGTGGTCGTGCACCGGCTGCCCGTGATGATGCAGCGCGCATGGCAGGCCGAGATCGATGAAGCGACCGGCAACGCGAGCGCCCCGCCCGACGACGGCTACCCGCCGCGCTACGATCTGTGGCGCCCGCGCAGCGCCTGCCCGCATTGCGGCCACGTGCTGCGCGCATGGGAAAACATCCCGCTCGTCAGCTACCTGATGCTGCGCGGGCGCTGTCGGCGCTGCGGCCACGCGATCGGCATCCGCTATCCGCTCGTCGAGCTCGCGTGCGCGCTGCTCGCCGCCGGCTCGCTCGCGGCATTCGGCCCGACCGTCGCCGCGCTTGCCGCGTTCGCGCTGTGCGCCGCACTGCTCGCGATGAGCGCGATCGATATCCGGACCGGCTACCTGCCCGACTCGATGACGCTGCCGCTCCTCTGGGCCGGACTCGTGCTGAACCTCGGCGGCACCTTCACGTCGCTGCGCTCCGCCGTGATCGGGGCCATGGCCGGTTACCTGTTCCTGTGGTCGATCTACTGGCTGTTCAAATGGCTGCGCGGCATCGAGGGCATCGGTTTCGGTGACCTGAAGCTACTCGCCGCGCTCGGCGCATGGATGGGCTGGGCCGCATTGCCGCAAGTCGTGCTGTTCGCCGCGGTGACGGGCGCGATCGTCGGGCTCATCGCGACCTGGCGCGGCCGCATGCGTTTCGAGGAGCCGATTCCGTTCGGCCCGTTCCTCGCGGCAGGCGGCGTCGCGACGCTGTTTTTCGGCACCCCTTTCTATTCGGCGCTCGGAGGCTGACATGTTCGCAATTGGACTCACCGGCGGCATCGGCAGCGGCAAGACGACCGTCGCCGATCTGTTCGGCGCCCGCGGCGCGTCGCTGGTCGATACCGATCTGATCGCCCATCGCATTACCGCACCGGGCGGTCTCGCGATGCCCGCGATCGAACAGGCATTCGGTCGCGACTTCGTGGCCGCCGACGGCTCGCTCGATCGTGCAAAGATGCGCGCACTGATCTTCAGCGACGACGCCGCACTCCGGCGCCTCGAAGCGATCACGCACCCGCTGATCCGTGCAGAGACCGATCGGGAAGCGCGCGAAGCGCAAGGCCCGTACGTGATGTTCGTCGTGCCGCTGCTCGTCGAGTCAGGCAACTGGAAGGCGCGCAGCGATCGCGTGCTCGTCGTCGATTGCCCGGTCGAAACGCAGATTGCACGCGTGATGCGGCGCAACGGCTTCACGCGCGAGCAGGTCGAAGCGATCATCGCGAAACAGGCGACGCGCGAAGCCCGTCTCGCGGCAGCCGACGACGTGATCGTCAACGACGCGACGACACCCGACGCGCTCGCCGCACAGGTCGATGCACTGCACCAACGCTATCTCGGGTTTGCGGCCGCCGCGCACTGAACCTCGCGCCAATCGTGATGGTGTACGAAATTGGCGCGTTGCTAGGGTAGAGAGTGAGCATTAGAATGTCCTGCATTGTTTCAATCCCTACCCAAGAGGCGAGCGCGCTTGATTCTTTACGAGTATCCGTTCAACGAGCGAATTCGCACGCTGTTGCGCCTCGAAGATCTCTTCGAGCGCTTCGCGTTCTTTTTGGCTCAGGAGGACCCGCGTGAACACCACGTCGCGCTGACGACGCTGTTCGAAATCGCCGAGGTAACGGGCCGCGCGGACCTGAAATCGGATCTGATGAAGGAGCTCGAACGTCAGCGCCAGACGCTCGCCCCCTTTCGCGGCAATCCGGGCATCGAGCAGAACGCGCTCGAAGCCGTGCTCGGCGAAATCGAGCAGACGCTCGCGAATCTCGCGCAGATGCAGGGCAAGACCGGCCAGCACCTCGTCGACAACGAGTGGCTCGCCAGCATCCGCAGCCGTGCAGTGATCCCCGGCGGCACCTGCAAGTTCGACCTGCCGTCGTACTATGCATGGCAGCAGTGGCCCGCCGAGCAGCGTCGTCAGGACATCGCGAAGTGGATTCTGCCGATGCTGCCGCTGCGCGACGCGGTGACGATCGTGCTGCGGCTCGCGCGCGAATCGGGCCAGGCGTCGAAGGTCATGGCGATGCAAGGCAGCTACCAGCAGATGCTGTCCGGCCGCACGTACCAATTGATGCAGGTACGCGTATCGCCGGAGCTGCGCGTCATTCCCGAAGCGAGCGCCAACAAATACATGTTGTGGGTACGGTTCACCATGCAGGACGGCGATGTGCGGCCGCGCGCGGTGGACATCGACGTGCCGTTCCATCTGACACTGTGCAATCTGTAACGGCCGCGGGCCGAATCGCTTTCGTATGACTACCGTTGTGAAATGCCCGTCGTGCGGCGCCGCAGTGCGCTGGACGCCCGAAAATCAGTTCCGCCCGTTCTGCTCGGCCCGCTGCAAGCAGCTCGACCTCGGCGCATGGGCCGCGGAAAAGTACCGGATCGGTGGATCTTCCGACGAGGGTCCCTCGTCGGAAGAAGACGGCACGGAAGGCCGTCGAGACAGCTGAGCGGCGCGCGGCGCCGCCCGCCAGTGATATGGCCCGCCTTTCCGGCAGGCCATCGTGGCGTCAGTTCGACGCCGCTTCCTTCTCGAGCAGTTCGAGCACCGGCAGCGCGGCCGGCAGCAGCGGTGCGACTTCGACCGGCAGTTGCTGCCACACGAACGCCTGCCCTTCCTTGCTGTGCGGCTCACCCGTCCAGCCCGTCACCTTGCAGAAATACAGCCGCACGTACGCATGCGGATAGTCGTGCTCGAGCGTGTGCCAGCGATGGCTGGCCGTGACTTCGATGCCGAGCTCCTCGTGCAGTTCGCGCGCAAGCGCGTCCTCGACGCTTTCGCCGGCCTCCAGCTTGCCGCCCGGAAACTCCCAGTAGCCTTCATACGGCTTGCCTTGCAGCCGCTGCGCGAGCAGGTAACGGCAGCGGCCGTCCGTGCCGTCCGGCTGCACCATCACGCCGACCGCGACTTCCGTCACCTTGCGACCATCGGGTGCGCGCACCGCGCCTTGTGCGAGATCCGCGCTCATGCCTGCTCCTTGCGGCCCGACCAGTCACGCGCAAACTGCCACGCGACGCGCCCCGACCGCGAGCCGCGCTCGAGCGCCCATACAAGCGCGTCGCCGCGGGCGGATTCGATCTCCGCATCCGGACAGCCGAAATGACGCAGCCAGTGCCCGACGATGTCGAGGTAGTCGTCCTGCTTGAACGGATAGAAGCTGACCCAGAGACCGAAGCGCTCAGACAGCGAGATCTTTTCCTCGACGACTTCGCCGGGGTGAATCTCGCCATCCGGGAGATGCTTGTACGTCTCGTTGTCGCTCATGTACTCGGGCAGCAAATGGCGGCGGTTCGACGTCGCGTAGATCAGCACGTTGTCCGACTGCGCGGCGATCGAGCCGTCGAGCGCAACCTTCAGCGCCTTGTAGCCCGACTCGCCTTCCTCGAACGACAGGTCGTCGCAGAACACGATGAAGCGCTCGGGACGCTGCGAGATCAGGTCGACGATGTCGCCGAGATCGTGCAGGTCGTCCTTGTCGACTTCGATCAGGCGCAGGCCGTCCTGCGCATACGCGTTCAGGCACGCCTTGATCAGCGACGATTTGCCGGTACCGCGCGCGCCGGTCAGCAGCACGTTGTTGGCCGGCTTCTGCTGCACGAACTGCCGCGTGTTCTGTTCGATCAGCCCTTTCTGGCGATCGATGTTGTGCAGATCGTCGAGCGTGATCGACGAAACGGCCGGCACCGGCTGCAGATAGCCGCGCCCCTGGCGCTTGCGCCAGCGGAACGCGTGTGCGGCGTTCCAGTCGACCGCTGCCGGCGCGGGCGGCAGCATCCCCTCGAGACGGCCGAGCAGCGCTTCGGCGCGCGTCAGAAACTGTTCAAGCTTGTCCATGTCGTTCGAGCACTCCCGATCAGGAGCGGTAATCCGCGTTGATGCTCACGTAGTCGTGCGACAGGTCGCACGTCCAGATGGTGGCCTGCGCATCGCCGCGGCCGAGCAGCACGCGGATCGTGATTTCGCTCTGCTTCATCACGCGCTGGCCGTCCTCTTCCTGGTAGGCCGGGTTACGGCCGCCCGCCTTCGCGACGAGCACGTCGTCGAGATAGAGGTCGATCTTGTCGACGTCGAGATCCGCGACGCCCGCATAGCCGATCGCCGCGAGAATCCGGCCGAGGTTGGGGTCGGATGCGTAGAAGGCCGTCTTCACGAGCGGCGAATGGCCGATCGCGTAAGCGATCTGGCGGCATTCCGCGACGTTCTTGCCGCCTTCGACCTGCACCGTCATGAATTTCGTCGCGCCTTCGCCATCGCGCACGATCAGCTGCGACAGCACCTGCGCGACTTCCGTCACCGCATCGCGCAGCGCCGCATAGGCCGGCGAATCGGTCGACGTGATCGCCGGCAGCGTGCTCTTGCCCGATGCGATCAGGATGAACGAGTCGTTCGTCGACGTGTCGCCGTCGATCGTGATGCAGTTGAACGAGCGGTCGGCCACTTCCTTCACGAGCGTGTCGAGCACCGGCTGTGCGACGTTCGCGTCGAATGCGAGGAAGCCGAGCATCGTCGCCATGTTCGGCTTGATCATGCCCGCGCCTTTGCTGATGCCCGTCAGCGTGACCGTGTGGCCGTCGATCGTCACCTGGCGCGACGTGGCCTTCGGCAGCGTGTCCGTCGTCATGATCGCCTGCGCGGCGTCAAACCAGTTCGCAGCCTTGCGGTTCGCAAGCGCGGCCGGCAGCCCGGCCTTCAGGCGATCGATCGGCAGCGGCTCGAGGATCACGCCGGTCGAGAACGGCAGCACCTGCGCCGGCTCGATGCCTGCGAGGCGCGCGAGTTCCGCGCAGGTTTCGCGTGCGTTCACGAGGCCCGGCTCGCCCGTACCCGCGTTCGCATTGCCCGTGTTCACGACGAGCGCGCGAATGCCCGCGCCGCCTGCGCGCACCTTCGCCAGGTGCTCGCGGCAGACGATGACCGGCGCTGCGCAGAAACGGTTTTCGGTGAACACGCCCGCGACCGTCGCGCTTTCGTCGACGGAAATGACCAGCACGTCCTTGCGATTCGGCTTGCGGATGTTCGCTTCCGCCCAGCCGAGCGTGACGCCGGCGACGGGATGCAGTTGGGCGGGATCGATCGACGGAAAATTGACAGCCATGGGGCACACCTGCCGGATGGAAAATGCCGGCATGCGCCGGCATCGATTGGAAGAACCGGCGGCCGCACGCGCGGGCCGCCGCAACTCACATTACTCACTCGAAGCTGCGAACGAAGCGGCACGCGTGACGCGCGCCGCCGTCGATCATGACAGCTTCCCGTGACATTGCTTGTACTTCTTGCCGCTGCCGCACGGGCACGGGTCGTTGCGACCGACCTTCGGCATTTCGCCGCCGGGGCCGCTGTGCGTCATCGCGCTGCCGACCATGTCGGCCGTCGCGGTGGCCGCCACGGCAGCCGCGACGTTCGCCACCGGCGCACCGGCTTCCGCGTAATCGGCGTGCTGGTACTCGACGTTCTCGAGATGACCGCCACGCTCCTCGATCTGCTCGGCGGCTTGCTCGAGCTGTTCCGGCGACTGGATCTGCACGTTCATCACGACGCGCGTGACTTCCTGCTTGATCGCCTCGAGCATCGCGGCGAACAGTTCGAACGCTTCGCGCTTGTATTCCTGCTTCGGGTTCTTCTGCGCATAGCCGCGCAGGTGGATGCCCTGGCGCAGGTGGTCGAGCGCCGCGAGGTGCTCGCGCCACAGGCGGTCGACCGTCTGCAGCATCACCGAACGCTCGAACGCACTGAACGATTCGCGGCCGACCATCGCGACCTTCGCCTCGTACTGCTCGTCGGCGGCCGTCATCACCGCGTCGAGGATCTCCTCGGCCGTGATCGACGACGACTCGTTCACCATTTCCTGGATCGCGAGGTCGAGCTGCCAGTCGTTGCGCAGCGCTTCCTCGAGCTCGGGCACGTCCCACTGTTCTTCGATGCTGCCTTCCGGCACGAACTGGCGGACGACTTCGGTCACCACGCCATGACGCATCGCGGTGATCGTCTCGGTGATGTCGTGCGCTTCGAGCAGCTCGTTACGCTGCTGGTAGATCACCTTGCGCTGGTCGTTCGACACGTCGTCGTATTCGAGCAGCTGCTTGCGGATGTCGAAGTTGCGCGCTTCGACCTTGCGCTGCGCGGATTCGATCGAGCGCGTAACGATGCCGGCCTCGATCGCCTCGCCTTCCGGCATCTTCAGGCGATCCATGATCGAACGCACACGGTCGCCCGCGAAGATGCGCAGAAGCGGATCGTCGAGCGACAGGTAGAAGCGCGACGAGCCCGGATCGCCCTGGCGGCCCGCACGGCCGCGCAGCTGGTTGTCGATCCGGCGCGATTCGTGGCGCTCGGTGCCGATGATGTGCAGGCCGCCCGCGGCCTTCACCTGCTCGTGCAGCGTTTCCCACTCGTCGTGCAGCTGCTGGATGCGGCGCGCCTTTTCGTCGGCCGGGATGGCTTCGTCGGCTTCGATGAACGCGGCCTGCTTCTCGGCGTTGCCGCCGAGCACGATGTCGGTACCGCGACCGGCCATGTTGGTTGCGATCGTGACGCGCTTCGGACGGCCGGCTTCCGCGACGATCGCCGCTTCGCGCTCGTGCTGCTTCGCGTTCAGCACTTCGTGCGGCAACCCGGCCTGCTTCAGCAGGTGCGACAGCAGTTCGGAGTTCTCGATCGACGTCGTGCCGACCAGCACCGGCTGGCCACGCTCGTAGCATTCGCGGATGTCGCGGATCACCGCGTCATAGCGCTCCTTGGCCGTCTTGTAGATCTGGTCCTGCTTGTCGATCCGCTTCGGCGGACGGTTGGTCGGGATCACGACCGTCTCGAGGCCGTAGATCTCGTTGAATTCGTACGCTTCGGTGTCGGCGGTACCGGTCATGCCGGCCAGCTTCGCGTACATCCGGAAGTAGTTCTGGAACGTGATCGAGGCGAGCGTCTGGTTCTCGCTCTGGATCTTCGCGTGTTCCTTCGCTTCGACGGCCTGGTGCAGGCCGTCCGACCAGCGGCGGCCGGCCATCAGGCGGCCCGTGAATTCGTCGACGATGACCACTTCGCCGTTCTGCACGACGTAGTGCTGATCCTTGTGGAACAGCGTGTGTGCGCGCAGCGCCGCGTACACGTGGTGCATCAGCGTGATGTTCTGCGGTGCGTACAGGCTCTCGCCCTCGCCGATCAGGCCCCATTCGGCGAGCAGGCGCTCGGCCTTCTCGTGGCCCGATTCCGTCAGGAACACCTGGCGTGCCTTCTCGTCGAGCGTGTAGTCGCCCGGCTTCTCGACGCCCGTGCCGTCGGCCTTCTCTTCACCGATCTGGCGCTCGAGCAGCGGCGGCAGTGCGTTCATCCGCACGTACAGTTCGGTGTGATCTTCGGCCTGGCCCGAAATGATCAGCGGTGTACGCGCCTCGTCGATCAGGATCGAGTCCACTTCGTCGACGACCGCGAAATTCAGTGCCCGCTGCACGCGCGCGTCGGTCTCGTAGACCATGTTGTCGCGCAGGTAGTCGAAGCCGAATTCGTTGTTCGTGCCGTACGTGATGTCCGCCGCGTAGGCCTGCTGCTTCTGGTCGTGCTCCATGCCGGACAGGTTGATGCCGACCGACAGACCGAGGAAGTTGTAGAGGCGCGCCATCCATTCGGCGTCGCGCTGCGCGAGGTAATCGTTGACGGTCACCACATGCACGCCGCGGCCTGCCAGCGCGTTCAGGTACACGGGCAGCGTCGCGACGAGCGTCTTGCCTTCGCCGGTGCGCATTTCCGCGATCTTGCCGTAGTGGAGCACCATGCCGCCGATCATCTGCACGTCGAAGTGCCGCATCTTCAGCACGCGACGGCTGGCCTCGCGACAGACCGCGAATGCCTCGGGCAGCAGCTTGTCGAGCGACTCGCCGGCCGCGACCCGCTGGCGGAATTCGTCCGTCTTGCCGCGCAACTGGTCGTCCGTCAGCTTCTCGATCTGCGTTTCGAGCGCATTGATCGTCGTGACGGTCTTTTGGTATTGCTTGACGAGCCGCTGGTTGCGGCTGCCAAAAATTTTCTGGAGAAAACCGGTTGTCATCGGATCGGATCCTGCGTCGCAGCACCGGCGCCCGGCGCGTGTTGCGCGCCCCGACGCCCGAGCCTCGGCGGCTTAGCGAATTAGTGGACTCAAACGTCGAATTTTAGCACGCGGGAACGCGCGCGCCCGTGTCTCGGCCGGACGGGCACTATGCGCCGACGGCCGGGCCGACGGGGCGAAAGCCGCCCGTGCCCGGGCCCGCGCGGGTACAATCGGCGTCAACGTCCGCGCGCGTGCGCGCCCGAAGAATGTCTCGATGAACCGATTTTCCAAGCGTTTCGGCCCGCTCGCCCCGTATCGCCCGCAACCCGTGTCCGAAGTGCTCGGCCGCACCGACGCGTTCGCGGCGCTGCGCGCCGGCGTCGAGCAGATCGCGTCACTGCAGCGCGATCTTGCCGCGCTCCTGCCCGACTATCTGGCGAACCACGTCGAACCCGGCTTCGTGAAGGACA
>NZ_JAAGPB010000352.1:0-232 GCF_017104585.1 Burkholderia sp. Ac-20392 | reverse complement strand
GAAAAAAAAAACTAGAGTGAAAGCAATTCTATGACCATGTAAAAATATAACTCTGAGGTGTAATTGCAGTCTTACGGTGCTGACTCACGCTGGCTCTTCCCACTGCGATTCGTTCCTCTTGTCTTGTTGTCTTAGTGTTCAGTACGGACGTGAGTGCGTGTACCTGTCAGCGCAATCTTAGTCTAGCACTAGCATGCAAACGACAGCTCTTAATACGAGTCGTCAAGCCACT
>NZ_JAAGPB010000033.1:0-39273 GCF_017104585.1 Burkholderia sp. Ac-20392 | reverse complement strand
GAGTGCCGCACGCGCCGCGCGGCGCGCGGGCCGGTCGATTTCGCCTTGCAGGCCGAAATGGAGCAGCAACGTGTCGCCGAGCCGCTCGTCGACCTGCGCGCCATAGCCGACGGCGATATCCGCGCACTTCGTCAGCCATTGCGCCTCGTAATGGTCGAGCAGGGCGCCGTGATCGGTTCCCGCATGGCGTTGCCGACCGTCTCCGGCGATCGTCACGCAACAGCACAGCGTGGTGACTTGCCGGTATTCGCCAGCGGTTGCGATCGCCTCGCCGCGCGGTGTGAGCACGTGCGGCCGCGTGCGCCGGCTTGCACGGCCGGCATCGAACGGGCCGACCAGCGCGGCGAAATTGAGCGCGCGAAACTGCGCCGCGAGTTCGTCGGCCGACGCGGCACGCTGCGCCGGATTCTTGCTCAACGCGTGCCGCAGCACCGATCCGAGCGGATGCGACGCGATCGACGGTGGCAGCGCGACATCCACCGGGCTGAGCTGCTGATACAGAATGTCGGCCACGCTTGCGCCCTGCATCACGACTTCGCCCGTCAGGCATTCGATCACGACCAGGCCCCACGCATACAGGTCGCTTCCGGGCGTCGGCGGTTCGTTGCGCAATTGCTCGGGCGCGCAATATGACGGCGAGCCGAGCACCTCGGCCGCGAGCGTCGCGGCCTGGGGCGCGATATCCGCCGTGCCGGGCAGCAATGCGCCGATCCCGAAATCGAGTAGCTTCGCGTGCGGCCCGTCGTCAGCCATCGCGATCACGATGTTTTGCGGCTTCAGATCCCGGTGCACGATGCCGCGGCGATGCGCAGCCGCGAGCGCATCGAGCACCTCCGTCATCAGCCGTCCCGTGTCGACGGCCGGCAGCGGCCCCTCCATCGCGAGCCGGTCGCGCAGGGTCCGGCCCTGCACGCGCTCGAATACGGCGAACAGCCGCCCGTCGGGCGCTTCACCCTGGTCCAGCAGCGCCACGATGTTCGGGTGACGTAGCGCCTCGCACAGGCCTGTCTCGCGCCGGAAGCGCATGCGCTGGCGCGCGCGCTCGGTTGCGGTTCGCGCGACATCGTCCCGCATCAGCTTGATCGCGACGTCTTGCCCCGTTTCATCGCAGGTCGCGCGGAACACCACGCCGCTGCCGCCTTCGCCGAGCAACGCACCGAGCCGGTAATGTCGCTTGCCGGCCAACGTCGCGAAAGGCACGGCGGGCTGCTGCGATTCACGCACGTGAGGCACGCCGCGTGCACATGTCGCGGTCGGCAACCCTGGCTGTCGTTCCGCGTTCACGAGCAATGGACGACCGGATCCGGCGCCGGGCGATGCATGCCGATGCGCGGCTCGACGCCCGGCACCGACTGGCATTCGAGGCGCTCGCCGCGCATGACGCGGAACGGGAAATCGCCGAAGCGGACACTCCCGCGCCGCCGCTCGACGAGTTGGCTCGCGTCCAGCCCCGGCAGCGCCGCGAACTGGCTCCGGGCGCGATGAATCTGCACGTTGAGATGGGACGTATCGATACCGAGCATGCGGGCCAGCCGGTCGAGTTCGATCCAGCCTTGCGTGGCGGCGTCGTAGCCGGCCTGCATGTCGGTCGAGCGTGCGCGGGCAAGGGTGACGAGGCTGTAGTGATGGGCGCGCTCGCCGAGGTCGACCACGCCGCCGCGAATGTGCAGCAGCGCACGCGCATGCTCTTCGTCCCGGCTGACGAAGAATTCGAGCAATCGGGCCGGCGCGGCCGGATCGGCAGGCGCGCGCAGCGTCATGGTCGAACCATGGCGCACGAGCGCCACGCGCCACGTGAAGTCGCCCGTCGACACTTCATCGCCGTCATGGAGCGCGCGCGGCGGCAACGTGTCGTCGCACAGCCATTCCCCGGCCGGCGACTGGACGATCGTGACCGGCTGCGCGGCGTGGGCAGCCAGGATCTGGCGCGGCGTGAGCACGATCGGATGGGCAGAGCCCCGTACCGGCCACAGCGTATCGGCCGGATCGTCGAGCGCATCGACGCGCCAGGGAGCGACGCCCGTCCTGCCGAACCGGATGACGTCGCCCCGCTGCAGCACCGCGTGCTCGCCGTCGCGCAACGGCACGCCCGATACCGACGTGCCGTTGCTGCTGTGATCGTGGAGTTCCCATAGCCCGCCGACCCAGCGAATATGGGCATGGACACGGGATACCGACGCGTCGCGGATGACCGTATCGCAGCGCGCGGTATCGCGACCGAACACGTGATACGCACGGAGCAGGCACGCTTCCCCGGAAGAATCGTTCTTGAGTATCGCCATGGCTGCCCCGTATCGGATTCGCCCGGGTCGCTCGAATGACGCGTCGACGCCCGGCAAAGCGATTGATTCAATGATCGCGAACGATGTCGACCGTTCGCCGCCTCGTTACCAGTTCCTTCGTCAGCTTCCTTTCGAATCGTTGCCCATCCGGCGCGTGTTATTTCGGCTAATTGAATGGCTGACTGTTTTATTTTTTTAAATCGAGCAACTTGATGAAAATCCTGCCAAACAAAATCATGCGTCGCAATCGAAATGCTCAAATCCCGCTTTGATATTGCAATGCTTTACATTTTCGACGAAGCTTCGGCTCAGATATAAAGGGTCGAAAATCTTAATTACCCTGCGATCCTTGACAGGCTTGAACCAAGCAGAAGCACCCCATTGAATGACGGGGTGAAATTAAATACCTTTGCCCGCGCGGAAATTTTGTTTGATCAAAAGAAAATAAATTAAATAGTTCAATCCGTTTAAATAATAATCCCCGGTGTTTTGGCATATTGCATTACATGAATTACTGCGAAGCTCAGGTGCGTCACGGCCATGGTTTCGCGGTGTCATCGGCAACCTGATACGTGCCGGCACGCCGCTGCGTCACGATCGATTGCTGGCAAACGCTGCAGAAGCCGACGACGCGTCGGCCGTCCGATCGTCGTGACCGACTCGCCAACGATCCCGATGGAACGCATCGACGGCAATCTCCGCAGCAAGCTGCCAGCCCCATCTCCACCCCGCCATCCAGCCCCAATAAATCTCCTTGACGACCTATCTTTCGATATATATCTTTAGATATGTTTTTCGACATATAGGACTCGATCATGCGACACAACCCTTCCCGCGGCCATGCCCGATGCGACGGTCATGGCGCGCATGGCCGCCCTGACTGGTTCACCGGTCTCTGGTACGCGATCGGTCGCCACCGTCGCGGCCACGATCCGTTTGGCGGCGGCCCGTTCGGTGGCCGTGGCGGGCGCGGCGGCTTTGGCGATTTCGGTGACGACGGCATGCCGCGCGGCCGCCAGTTCAGCTCCGACGATCTCCAGCTGCTGTTGCTTGCGCTGGTCGCCGAGCAACCGAGCCACGGCTACGAGCTGATCAAGGCGCTCGACACGCGTTCGAACGGTTTCTACAGCCCGAGCCCCGGGATGGTGTATCCGGCGCTCACCTATCTCGAGGAAGTCGGCTTCGTCGCGTCGCAGGCGGAAGGCAACCGCAAGCGCTATGCGCTGACCGACGCCGGCCGCGCCCACCTCGACACCCAGCGCGAACGCGTCGACACGCTGTTCGCCCGCCTCACGCACCTCGCGCGCAAGATGGAGTTCATGCGCCGTGCGTTCGCAGGGGAATCGGCGGGCAACGAAACGCAGGACGACGCGCAAGCAGGCTGGCTGCCGGAGTTCGTCGAGGCGCGCCTCGCACTCAAGCGCGCGCTGCTGCACAAGAGCGCCGCCAACGCCGACGAACAGCGCCGCATCGCGGCCATCATGCGCCGCGCGACGGCCGAAATCGAAGGCGGCACCGGCGCGTGATGCGCGCCGCCCCGTCCAACCCTAAGGAGAACGGATTGATGCAGAACACATCCGACCGCACCGTGACCCGCGTGCGCCACACCCTCAAGTTCCGCTTGCTGCAAGTCCTGCGCGTGCACGCCGTGACGCCGCACCTGCTGCGCGTCACGCTCGGCGGCCCCGATCTCGCGGATTTCGAATCCGCGTCGTTCGACGATCACGTGAAGGTATTTTTCCCGCCGCCCGGCGCTGAACGGCCCGTGCTGCCGACGCTCGGCGCGAACGGTCCCGAGTTTCCGGAAGGCGAACCGAAGCCGGTCGCGCGCGACTTCACGCCGCGCCGCTTCGACCGCGCCGCCGGCGAACTCGATCTGGAATTCGTGCTGAACCACCCGGGCCCCGCGTCGCAGTGGGCCGCCCAGGCACGTGTCGGCCAATGGCTCGGCATCGGCGGCCCGCGCGGTTCGTTCGTCGTCCCGACCGGTTTCGACTGGCACCTGCTGATCGGCGACGATACGGCGCTGCCGGCGGTCGCGCGGCGTCTCGAGGAATTGCCGGCCGGTGCGCGCGTGGCCGTCGTGATGGAAGTCGCGGATCGCACCGCGCAGATCGCGTTCGACACGCGCGCCGACGTGCATGAAATCTGGCGCTTCCGCGCCGAAGCCGACGCGGCGGACGGCGACGTGCTGCTGCATGCCGTGCGCGACCTGCCGCTGCCGCCGTCCGGCGACGGCTACGTATGGGCAGCGGGCGAAGCGCTGTCGATGCGCGCGGTACGCCAGCACCTGACCGGCGAGCGCGGCGTCGACAAGTCGCGCATCCGCGCGGCGGCCTACTGGAAGCGCGGCGCGGCGGCCGTGCACGAAACGCTGGAAGACTGACGGGAGCGGGTACCCGGCAATGGGGTACCCGATCGAGGTTGACCGGCCGATGTCACAATCGTGGCGTCGGCGCACCAGCGGGCTTGGCACCGCTATCGCGACTGGTATATATCTGTGGGAGCGACGCCGCTGTCGGGCGACAGCCGCCGCAGCCCGCCCAGGAGCGCCCGGTCATGACAAAAGAAAGCCACGCGTCGCCGTTCCTTCGCAACCTGAAGATCGCCGGCTATTGCGGCCTTGCCGCGGTGGTACTCGCGCTGTTCGTCGCGATGTGCGCGATCCTGAAGGAAAGCGCACTCGACCGCGACGCCGCGCAACACCCGGCCGATACACCTGAACTGCACGATGCGGGCGGCGGCCCGTCCGCCTCGGCCGAATCGGCCAAGACGCCCGGCTGACGGCGTCCTGCCCGATCTCCTGCCGCTTACGGCGCGTGCCGGCGGCCCATCACGACTGCATGCACCGAATCGCCGAACCGTTCGAGCAGCGCGGTCACGCGTTGCCCGTACAGGTGCGCGGCCAGCGCGCCGGCCGTGCCGACCAGCACGCCGCCCGCCATGTCGAACGGCCAGTGCACGCCCGCATAGATACGTCCCCATGCAATCGCCGCGGCCATCGCGGCCATCACGAACCCGGTGAGCCGGGTCGTGCCGCCGAGCATCAGCCCGACCGCCATGCTCCACGCGAACGTCATGTGATCGCTCGGAAACGAGCTGTCCGGCGCGTGCGGAATCAGTTGCGTGCCGACGCCGGCCATGAACGGGCGCGGCGAGAACCAGAAATGTCCGATGACCTGTGCGAGCACGATCGCCACGCACACGCCGACGCCAGCTTCGATCGCCTGGCGCCGCGTCGGGCGCGCGCCGAAGATCCAGGTCAGCAGCAGCATCGCGGGCAACGCATAGACGAGCCAGTCGGCGGCGAAGATGGCGAGGCGGGCAACGCCCGGCTGCGGTGCAACCCCGGCGTTGATGGCGGAAAAGAGGGTGAGATTGAGGGTCTGCATGAATCCGGTTGCGTGGGGCGTAAAAAATCGGCCGGTTGCCCGGCCTGATACGAACGATGCTAAGGCGCACCCGCTTAAGCGATGCTTAATGGGCGGCCGCGCGCGACGAAGCCCGCCGCAGCGAACGCACTTAGAGCCTGCACTGCAACACAAGTTCACGAAATTGTCACATTCCCGCGCGACCGTCTCCCGAAAAGGCTCACCCTGCATCCCGTAAAGACTCACCTTTTTCACATCGTGACGTCATCGACGTGTGCAAACATCGGGACGCCGGGTGCCGTCCACGCCGTTTCCGTCATTCATCTCAATATTTAGGCTGCGAATGCTTCGAAATCGGCAACAATTAATTCCAAATGCGGCATCGCACAACGGTAACGCACAGGCATAGCATTACGAGCTTACGAGCACTCACCCACGAAGCGATCAACAACAAGGAGTCCGCATGAAACCCAGCGATGTCCGATCGAAAGCGTTTGCGATGCCGTTGACCAGCCCTGCCTTCCCGATGGGCCCTTACCGTTTCGTCGATCGTGAGTTTCTGATCATCACGTATCGCACCGATCCGGACCGCCTCCGCGAAATCGTCCCCGAGCCGCTGCAGGTCACCGAGCCGCTCGTGCATTACGAATTCATTCGCATGGCCGATTCGACCGGCTTCGGCGACTACACCGAAAGCGGTCAGGTGATTCCCGTCGAGTACAACGGCCAGCCGGGCGGCTATACGCTCGCGATGTATCTCGACGATCACCCGCCGATCGCCGGCGGCCGCGAGCTGTGGGGCTTCCCGAAGAAGCTCGCGTCGCCCACGCTGCACGTGAACACCGACCACATCCTCGGCACGCTCGACTACGGCAAGGTGCGCGTCGCCACCGGCACGATGGGCTACAAGCACAAGGAGCTCGACATCGACGAGCAGACCAAGCGTCTCGCCGGCCCCAATTTCCTGCTGAAGATCATCCCGCACGTCGACGGCACCGCGCGCGTCTGCGAACTCGTGCGCTACTACATGCAGGACATCAAGATGAAGGGCGCATGGACGGGCCCCGCATCGCTCGAGCTGGCGCCGCACGCACTCGCGCCCGTGGCCGATCTGCCCGTGCTCGAAATCGTCGAAGCCCGCCACCTGGTCGCAGATTTGACACTGGGCCTCGGCGAAGTCGTCTACGATTACCTGGCTCAGTAACACGTCCGCAGTCCTTTCTCCCTGTCAATCCTTTCACCACGGGAATTCGAACATGAGTAACCTGAATGGCAAGACCGCAGTCGTCACGGGCGCCGCGAGCGGCATCGGCAAGGAAATCGCACTCGAGCTCGCGAAGGCGGGCGCGGCCGTCGCGATCGCCGACCTGAACCAGGACGGCGCGAACGCCGTTGCCGACGAGATCGTCAAGGCGGGCGGCAAGGCGATCGGCGTCGCGATGGACGTGACGAACGAGGAAGCCGTGAACAGCGGTATCGACAAGGTGGCCGAGACGTTCGGCTCGGTCGACATCCTCGTGTCGAACGCGGGCATCCAGATCGTCAACCCGATCGAGAACTACTCGTTCTCCGACTGGAAGAAGATGCAGGCGATCCACGTCGACGGCGCGTTCCTGACGACCAAGGCCGCGCTCAAGCACATGTACAAGGACGATCGCGGCGGTGTCGTGATCTACATGGGCTCGGTGCACTCGCACGAAGCGTCGCCGCTGAAGTCGGCGTACGTGACGGCCAAGCACGGCCTGCTCGGTCTGGCGCGCGTGCTGGCGAAGGAAGGCGCGAAGCACAACGTGCGCTCGCACGTCGTGTGTCCGGGCTTCGTGCGTACGCCGCTGGTCGACAAGCAGATTCCGGAGCAGGCGAAGGAACTCGGCATCAGCGAAGACGAAGTGGTGAAGAAGGTGATGCTCGGCAATACGGTCGACGGCGTGTTCACGACCGTCCAGGACGTCGCGCAGACGGTGCTGTTCCTGTCGGCCTTCCCGAGCGCCGCGCTCACGGGCCAGTCGTTCATCGTCAGCCACGGCTGGTTCATGCAATAACGTCCCCGCCTCCCTGAAGGGAGGCGATTCCCGCATCACCGCCTATTCTCACTACTCACGATGGCGTGCCGTCCGTCGACGTCGCGCCATCCGTCTCCGCCATGAATGGCGGGATCTCTCGGAGAACTGATGAAACCGCACGCCCGAACAGAAAAACAGGCCGTCGATGCGGCGGACCTGCATCACGAGGTCGGCGCACCGGCCGCCGCGCGCACGCTACCGTACGAGACGATCGCGCTCGTGCTGCAAGGCGGCGGCGCGCTCGGCGCGTACCAGGCCGGCGTGTTCGAAGGGCTGCACGAGGCGGGCATTCCGCTCGACTGGATCGCGGGCATCTCGATCGGCGCGCTCAACACCGCGCTGATCGCAGGCAATGCGCCCGAGCATCGCGTCGAGCGGCTGCGCGAGTTCTGGGAAACGATCTGCAAGCCGGCGTTCTTCCCGACGGTTCCGGCCGCATTCGAATTCGCGCTGTTCAACAGCATCGACCAGATCCGTACGTTCTTCACCGCGTCGCAAGCGGCGAGCGCGATGATGCAGGGCCAGCAGGGATTCTTCGTACCGCGCTTTCCGCCGCCGGTGCCGGGCGTGTCCGATCATCCGGAGAAGATCAGCTGGTACGACACGTCGCAACTGCGCGCGACGCTGCTGAAGCTGTGCGATTTCGACCGGATCAACTCGGGCGAGACGCGCGTATCGGTCGGTGCGGTCAACGTCGGCACCGGCAACTTCGTGTACTTCGACAACACGCGCACCCGCCTCGCGCCCGAGCACTTCATGGCGTCCGGCGCGCTGCCGCCCGCGTTCCCGCCGGTCGAGATCGAAGGCGAGTACTACTGGGACGGCGGCGTCGTGTCGAATACGCCGCTGATGGAAGTGCTGCGCGCCCGGCCGCGCCGCGACACGCTCGCGTTCCAGGTCGATCTGTGGAGCGCGCGCGGGCCGCTGCCGCGCTCGATGGCCGACGTCGCCGAGCGCACGAAGGACGTGCAGTATTCGAGCCGCACGCGTTTCGTCACCGACACGCTGCAGCGCGAACAACGCTACCGCAATGTGCTGCGCCACGTGCTCGACCAGGTGCCGGAAGAGCAGCGCAAGGCGGATCCGTGGTGTGTCGAAGCCGATGCGATGTCGTGCAGCAAGAAGTACAACATCCAGCACCTGATCTACCAGCAGAAGGCGTACGAGCATCACTACAAGGACTATCAGTTCGGTCTGTCGACGATGCGTGACCACTGGTCCGCGGGTCTCGACGACATCCGCAAGACGCTCGCGGTCAAGGACGGCCTCGCGCTGCCCAACAACGACTCGGGCTTCGTGACGCACGACATCCACCGCAAACGGTAATGCCGTGCGCGACGGATCGGCGCGACGCATGCGCCGGTCCGTCCTCTTCTCCGATCAGACATGCCGATTTTCATCGCACTCTTCGCGCTCATCGCTCTCGGATGGGGCGCGGTTCACCTGTTTCACGTCATCGCCGCGCAGTTCGGCCAGCCGGTCGCGATCGCGGCCGCCGTGCTCGCCGCCGCGATCCTGATCGCGCTGATCGCGTGGTGGATCAAGCGCCGCCGCGACATCGCACCGAATACGAAGGAAGAAGGCTGGACCCACATCGTGCATCGCGCATGGGGCGAGCTGCGTGTGTCGGCAACGCAGGGGCTGCTGTGGCTGACGCACGACGGCGCGGACGGCCGCTATACGCTGTCGCAACTCGACGGCTGTCAGGCCGCGCCGATCGGCGGCCGCTGGCATCTCGTCGTGCACGTGCGCGATGCCGTGCGCAGCGAGTGGAAGCTGCCGATGATGGACAAGCGCGACGCGCAGCGCTGGGCACGCGTGCTGACGCTCGCGAAGGACAACCGGCTCTGAAACGGCGCGCGGCGGATGCACCTGTGTGCCCGGCACGAACCGCCGCGCCGGCTGTCCCGCATTCCACGCGCTAGCGGGCCTTCAGCGCCCACAACGCATCGAGCACGTGCTGCGTCGCCCGCTCGACCGGCCCCGCCCGATGCGCGATACCCAGTTCCCGCCACAACGCCGGGCGCAACGCCCGCATGACGATGCGTGCATCGGGTAGCGGGGCACCGGCTTCATGCGGCAGCAGCGTCGCGCCGTAACCCGCCGCGACCAGGCTCTTGATCGCATCGTTGTAGTTGAGTTCGATCCGCGGTTCCGGCCGGTGGCCGCCGAGCGCGAACCACTCCGTCGTGAGCCGCGACAGGCGCGTAGTCGCATCGTTGAGTATCAGCGGGCGGGCGGCCAGATAGCCGGGCGTGACGCGCGCCGGGAGCGGCCAGTCCGCCGGCAGAAACGCCATCACCGGGTCGCGCCGCCACGCGCGGATCGACAACCCCGCGACCGCCGTCTGCGGCAGCGCCACCAGTCCGATATCGAGCGTGCCCTGCGCAATGCGCGCCAGCGTGTCGTGCGACGTGAGCACCGCGATCTGGACATCGATGTCCGGATGCTGCTCGCGCAACCGGGCCACCGCCTGCGGCAACAGGTGCGCGATCGCGCCGGTCGATGCGCCGAGGCGTACGCGCCCGGCCAGCCCCTGCACCTGCCGCTGCACATCGTCCAGCGTGGATTCGACCTCGGCCAGCAGGCGCCGCGCGCGTTCCACCAGCACTTCTCCGATAGGCGACGGCCGCACGTTTCCGCGCGTGCGGGACAGCAACGGCGCGCCGATGCGGCTTTCCAGTTCGGCGATGTGAAGACTGACGGTCGGCGGCGCGAGATGAAGCCATTGCGCCGCCGCGACGAAAGACCCGTGGTCGGCGATGGCGACCAGCGTGCGCAGGCGGTCCAGGCTGATTTCGCGCATTCCCTACCTCTCGTTCAAGAAAACTGAATCTGGCAGTCAGTAAATTCAACTTTTCCTATTCTAGGTGTTCGGCGGACGATACGGTTTTCCCGACGACCGAACCGAAGGAACGCGACCCTCATGAGCCAGCCCACTGTCTACATCGACGGCGATCAAGGCACGACCGGATTGCTGATCCACGAACGCCTGCGCGGACGTACCGACCTGCAGCTCGTCACGCTGCCGGATGACGAGCGCAAGGATCCCGTGCGGCGCGCCGAAGCGATCAACGCAACCGATATCGCGATCCTGTGCCTGCCCGATGCGGCCGCGCGCGAAGCGGTCGGCTTCATCCGGAATCCGGCGGTACGCGTGATCGATGCAAGTTCGGCCCATCGCACGCAGCCGGATTGGGTCTACGGCTTTCCCGAAATGGCGAACGGCCACGCGCAGACGATTGCGCAAGCGCGGCGCGTCACCAATCCGGGCTGCTACCCGACCGGCGCGATCGCGCTGCTGCGGCCCCTGCAACAGGCCGGCCTGCTGCCGCGCGACTACCCGGTGAGCATCCATGCCGTCTCCGGGTACTCGGGCGGCGGACGGGCTGCCGTCGACGCATTCGAGTCGGGCGACGCTGCGCAAGCGAAACCGCTGCAGGTCTATGGCCTCGCACTCGCGCACAAGCATGTGCCCGAGATCCAGCAGCATGCCGGTCTGACGAATCGCCCGATGTTCGTGCCGGCCTACGGTGCCTATCGGCAAGGCATCGTGCTCACCGTGCCGATCGAGTTGCGCCTGCTCCCTGCCGGCGTGACCGGTGAGCAGTTGCATGCGTGTCTTGCGCACCATTACGCCGCCGCGCGTCACGTCGACGTCACGCCGCTCGCGGATACGCAAGCGATCACGCATCTGGATCCGCAAGCGCTGAACGGCACCAATGACCTGCGGCTCGGCATATTCGTCAACGCCGAGCACGGCCAGGTGCTGCTGTCTGCCGTGTTCGACAATCTCGGCAAAGGGGCATCCGGCGCAGCGGTGCAGAATCTCGACCTGATGCTCGGCGCGGCAGACGTGGCGAAAGCGGCATAAGCCTCGTGCGAGCACCATCCGTCGGCCGGCCCTGCACATTGCGGCCGCCAATGCGTCGGTGCAAGGTGGACGCGACCGGCTCGCGACGCGATCGCGAGCCGGAAACGGGTGCCTGCCGACGTTCCGCACAGCCCCCCGTAAAAGCTCACCTTTAGCCGGTTTCAGGCCGTTTCGTCACCCGCTGCGGTGTTCAAGCCGGCCAGCGTCTCCACCAGAAAATCCACACAGACGCGCACTTTCGCCGACGCCGCGACGCGCTCCGGATACACGGCCCAGATGTTCGCGGGCTGGATTGCGTCCGGCAACACGCGACACAGTGCGCCGCGTTCGATCAGCGGCGCGGCTTCCCAAATCGAGCGCAACACGATTCCGCGCCCGGCCAGTGCCCACTGCACCGCCACTTCGCCATGGTTCGTCGACAGCGCGCCGCCGACCTTCACCGTTGCCGTTTCGCCGCGCACGTTCAGCCGCCACACGCCGAACGGGTGATCGCGCTCCTTGATCGCAAGACAGTCGTGCGACGCGAGATCCGCGAGCGAACGCGGCGTGCCGCGCCGTGCGAGATAGTCGGGCGATGCACACAGCACGCGGTAGTTCGCGGCGAGGCGGCGCGCGATCAGGTGATCGGCGATCTCGTCGCCGATGCGCACGTCGAGATCGTAGCCTTCGCCCGCGACATCGACGAGCCGGTCGAACAGATCGAGCCGCACATTCAGCTGTGGATAACGCGCGGTGAAGTCGAGCAGCGCCGGCGCGACGATGTGCCGACCGAAGCCGAAGCTGCTCGAGATGCGCAGCGTGCCGCGCGGCACCGTGCGCGTGGTCGATACGTCCTCGACGAGATGATCGACGTCGTCGAGGATCTTCTCGGCGCGCGCGTACACGCGTTCGCCGGCTTCCGTGACCGTTACGCGGCGCGTCGAGCGATGCAGCAAGCGCGTGCCGAGCTGCGCCTCGAGCAACGCGATGCGCTTGCTGACATAGGCGGGCGACACCGCGAGCTGCTCGGCGGCCGCGCTGAAGCTGGTCAGGCGGACGACCAGGCTGAACACGCGCAGGTCGTCGAGATTCGGCGATTTATTCACGATTCGTGGAAAGTCGATTAACCTTTCGCGCGATTTTAATCCGGATGGAAATAAATAGAATGGCGTGACGTGCCGCTGCCTCTCACCGCGGCCGGCCTACCCGCCAAGGAGCTTTGCATGACCGACAGGACTTACAAGATTGCCGTGATCCCCGGCGACGGCATCGGCCGTGAAGTGATGCCCGAGGGCCTGCGCGCACTCGATGCCGTGACCGCGCGCTTCGGCGTCCGCTTCGACTTCGTCCAGATCGACTGGGCAAGCTGTGACTACTACGCGCAGCACGGCAAGATGATGCCGGACGACTGGAAGGCGCAGTTGTCGGGCATGGACGCGATCCTGTTCGGCGCGGTCGGCTGGCCGGCGACGGTGCCCGATCACATTTCGCTGTGGGGTTCGCTGCTGAAATTCCGCCGCGAATTCGACCAGTACATCAACTTGCGGCCCGCACGCCTGTTCGACGGCGTGCCGTCGCCGCTCGCCGGCCGGCGCGCGGGCGACATCGACTTCATGATCGTGCGCGAGAACACCGAGGGCGAATATTCGTCAGTCGGCGGCACGATGTTCGAAGGCACCGATCGCGAGATCGTGATGCAGCAGTCGATCTTCACGCGTCACGGCACCGAGCGCGTGCTGAAATTCGCGTTCGACCTCGCGCAGCGACGCGCGAAGCGCCTCACCGTCGCGACGAAGAGCAACGGCATCGCGATCAGCATGCCGTGGTGGGACGCGCGCACGGCCGAGATGGCCGAACGCTATCCCGACATCGCCGTCGACAAGCAGCACATCGACATCCTGTGTGCGCGCTTCGTGCTGCAGCCGGACCGTTTCGACGTCGTCGTCGCGTCCAACCTGTTCGGCGACATCCTGTCGGATCTCGGGCCGGCCTGTACGGGCACGATCGGCATCGCGCCGTCGGCGAACCTGAACCCCGACCGCAAGTTTCCGTCGCTGTTCGAACCCGTGCACGGCTCCGCGCCCGACATCGCGGGGCAGTACATCGCGAATCCGGTCGCGATGATCTGGTCGGCAGCCTTGATGCTCGACTTCCTCGGCAACGGCGCGGGCCGCGAACGCGAAGCGCACGATGCGATCGTCGCGGCGATCGAGGACGTGCTGCGCACGGGGCCGCATACGCGCGATCTCGGCGGCAACGCGGGGACGCAGGAAGTGGGTGAGGCGATCGCCGCGCGAATCGCAGGCTGACGATCACGCCCGGCGCGTTCGCACGCGCCGGGTAGTGGGGGCACGAATCCGCGTGCGGTGAGCGGTGAGCGACACGCAATGCGTTTGCGCACTTGTCTGAATTCTTATGCGTGCCTCGTGAAGTCGGGCGGTGAGCAACGTCGCATCGCAACGCGCACGGCTCCTGCTATCCGTCGTCGACGTCGACCCGATCGGTGAGTTGCACATCACGCGCGCGCACACCGATCGTCAATCCACTCTCGGCCCTGTGCGATCGGTGAGATGCATCACGCGGTGAAGCACACCGTTGCATGCCCGCCCGGGCAGGCATCACTCAATGCCGACGTGTGCGGCTTGTCCACTGTGCCCGGCACGATGCCGCGTCGAACGGCTCACAGCACATAGTCCGACGCGACATTTCACCTCGTCCCGAAAAACCTCACCTTCGACGCAGCGACTCCCGAATTTCCTCACCGTTGAAGCCCGGTGATGCGTTCGTCGATCCGTCGAGTCGACGCGCGCGTCACAGCCCGAGGTCGGACAGCCCCGGATGATCGTCCGGACGACGGCCGAGCGGCCAGTGATAGAGACGATCCTGCTCGCGAATCGGCAGGTCGTTGATGCTCGCGTGACGATGCGCCATCAACCCGTTTTCGTCGAACTCCCAGTTTTCGTTGCCGTACGAACGGAACCAGTTGCCGGCGTCGTCGTGCCATTCGTAGGCGAAGCGCACCGCGATGCGATTGCCGTCGAACGCCCACAGCTCCTTGATCAGCCGGTAGTCGAGCTCGCGCGCCCACTTGCGCTGCAGCAGCCCGACGATCTCGTCGCGGCCGGTCACGAATTCCGCACGGTTGCGCCATCGGCTTTGCGGCGTATAGGCAAGCGACACGCGCTGCGGGTCGCGCGTGTTCCACCCGTCCTCGGCGGCGCGCACCTTCTGGCGTGCCGTTTCGAGCGTGAAGGGCGGAACGGGCGGACGGACTTCGGGGGAAGCGGACATGGGTTGCTCCTGTTCAGGTTGTGGCCGCGGACCACCGCGGCCGGTTCGGATTCGCTGCGTCGACTACCGCGATACCGCGTCGAGCAGCAGTTCGGCCGTCGCGCGCGCATCGCGCGCGGCGTTTGCATCGCCGCTGACGAGCGCCACACCGATTGCGCCGTCGATCAGCACGAGCCACTGGCGCGCCAGGCGTGCGAGCCCGCGGCGTTCGATGCCGGCTTCGTCGGCATACGCATCGAACCGCTCGCGTACGAATGCCAGCAGGCGTGCCTTGTGCTCACGCGCGACGACGCGCACGGGGTCATCCGCGTCGGGAATCTCACCCGATGCGTTCAGGAACGCGCAGCCGTGAAAATCGGGCTGCCCGAACCAGTCACGCAGCACGTCGAACATGCCGAGCAACTGCACGCGCGGCGCCTTGCCGCGCGCCAGCGTTGCATCGACGAACCAGCGCATCCAGCGCTCGTCGCGACGTTGGAGCGCGGCCACGACCAGCGCCTCTTTCGATTCGAAATGCGAATAAAAGCTCTTGCGGGCCGCGCCGGATCGCTTGACGATCGCATCGACGCCGGTTGCGTGGATGCCGCCCGAATAGATCAGCGCTTCGGCTGCATCGAGCAGCCGGTCGCGCACGCCCGGTTCGCCGGAAGGGTCGTGAGGTGTGTTCATGGGTTTACGGTAGAACGATCGTTCTCCACCGTCAACACCCGCGTGAAAAAGCCCTGTCGGCGAGAGGGCTGAATCGCGGCCTGGCCGCGCGACGCAGCCCGCCGCGTTTACGACATTTTTTCTTGAAGCGGACGCGCGACGCTCACTACACTTCGGTCACCCTGTCTGGGCGAAAGGACATCATGCAGCGACCGGAATCCGCGCGCCCCGCGCGCGCCTATGCGGCTTATGCGAAGCGGCTCGACGGCCGCGTCGTCGTGCGGCGCTTTGACCCGCGCAACGATTCGTACGACACGTTGACCGCGCTGCTGCATCGCGCGTTCGCGCCGCTCGGCGCATTGGGCTTCAACTGCCCGGGCGTCGATCAGCCGGCCTCGGCGACACGCGAACGCGTGCTCACCGGCGAGTGCTTCGTCGCGCTCGGCAATGCACACCTGGTCGCGACGATGACGATGCGTTCGCACGATCCCGATTCCCGCTGCGACCCGTACCGCAGCCGGCACGTGGCGACACTCGGCCAACTGGCCGTCGATCCCGTCTGGCAGGATCGCGGCATCGGCCGTTCGCTGCTCGCGTTCGCGCAACGGCGGGCCGCCGCGCGCGGTGCGACGCACCTCGCACTCGACGCACCGTATGCGGCGATCCGGCTCATCGATTTCTATCGCCGTGAAGGATTTCAACCGGTCGACGTGATGCGCTTTCCGGGACACAACTACGACAGCACGATCCTGTGCAAATCCGTCAGCGTCGCGAGCGGTCGTATCGTTGCCGGCGATACGACGCAGTTCGACGTCATTCGGCAAGTCGGTGCCGCTTCATGAAGCACGATATGCCGAAGCGCGATGGCGGCGACGATCACACCCGGCTCGACGTCCGGCAGGCACGCGTGCGCGCGGCGCGGCGACTGCGCGGTGTGTTGAAACTGACGATTCTCACGATTGCGGTCGCCCAAGCGCTGGCGTTCGCGTTCGAAGGCCTGTTGATGATGGCCGGCTTCGCGCCGGACGCCGCGACGGTGCTGCTGTTCCGCTTCGTCACGTGCGCGCTCGTCAGCTTCTGGCTGCAGGCGGATGCGTTGCGCGCGTATCAATACGCGGCTCAACACGGATTCGTCACCGTGCCCGGCGCGCACGGCGATCCGGCCGACATCGCGCCGCAATGCCCGAAGCGCTGGCTCGTCGTGTTGAGTCTTCAGCTCGATCCGCGAGGGTTGAATGGTGAACGGATCAAGTAGCGGCCTGCGCACCAGTCGACGCCCGATTGATGTCGATGCGTGTCGATCACTTCGTGCACAAGTGAGTCGCAACGACGCGTGAAGGCTCACGGTTGATGCCACGGTTCGGCACGGCATCGCACGGCGTGCGTCGCGAACGATCACGCGGCAAGCCAAGAGGGAAGTGCCCGGAAGAGGGAGAGCAGGTGCCGAACGGCTTGATGGCGCGAAGCGAGGCGATTCGCCGACAGGTGAAGTGACCGTGCGTTTGCAGGTCACCGATGTGCGATCGTGTCGCGATTCGGGACGCAAACACAGCTCCCGAATAATCTCACCTTGAGCCCGGATTCGCGTGCTTCGACTTGAAAACGCAGACGTAAAACAAAAAGGGGCGGGCGGCAAACATGCCGCGCCGCCCCTTCGGCACTCAGGCCGTCCAGTCGAGAATCACCTTGCCGCTTTCACCAGACAGCATCGCGGCGAAGCCCTTCTCGTAATCGTCGGCCGCAAAGCGATGCGTGATGATCGGCGACAGGTCGAGGCCGCTCTGCAGCATCGCGACCATCTTGTACCAGGTCTCGAACATCTCGCGGCCGTAGATGCCCTTGATCTCGAGCCCCTTGAAGATCACCTGGTTCCAGTCGATCGCCGTCTGCGCGGGCGGAATGCCGAGCAGCGCGACCTTGCCGCCGTGGTTCATCGCCTCGAGCATGCTCGTGAACGCGCTCGGCACGCCCGACATTTCGAGGCCGACGTCGAAGCCTTCGGTCATGTGCAGGTCGGACATCACGTCGCGCAGCGACTCGCGCGCGACGTTGACCGCGCGCGTCGCGCCCATCTTGCGCGCGAGTTCGAGCCGGTAGTCGTTGATGTCGGTGATGACGACGTTGCGCGCGCCGACGTGTTTCGCGATCGCGACGGCCATGATGCCGATCGGGCCCGCGCCGGTGATCAGCACGTCTTCGCCGACGAGATTGAACGACAGCGCCGTGTGCGTCGCGTTGCCGAACGGATCGAAGATCGATGCGAGATCGTCGGAGATCTCCGGCGGAATCTTGAACGCGTTGAACGCAGGAATCGCCAGATACTCGGCGAACGCGCCTTCGCGGTTCACGCCGACGCCGACCGTGTTGCGGCACAGATGCCGCCGCCCCGCGCGACAGTTGCGGCAAAAACCGCACGTGATGTGGCCTTCGCCGGACACGCGATCGCCGATCGCGAAGCCACGCACTTCCTGCCCCATCTCGACGATCTCGCCGACATACTCGTGACCGACGTGCATCGGCACGGGAATCGTCTTCTGCGCCCAGTCGTCCCACTTCCAGATATGGATGTCGGTGCCGCAGATCGCCGTGCGGCGAATCTTGATCAGCACGTCGTTGTGGCCGACTTCAGGACGCTTCACGCGCGTGAGCGTGAGGCCGGGGCCGCGTTCGAGCTTTGCCAGTGCTTTCATGATCGCGCCTCCGTCAGATGATGCCGAGCGACTTGCCGACGCGCACGAACGCGGCGACCGTCTGGTCGATCTGCTCGGGCGTATGCGCGGCGCTCATCTGCGTACGGATGCGCGCGCGACCGCGCGGCACGACGGGGAACGAGAAGCCGATCACGTAGACACCTTCGTCGAGCAGCTTGTCGGCCATGTTCGTCGCGAGCTGCGCGTCGCCGAGCATCACCGGGATGATCGGATGCGCACCCGGCACGAGCGTGAAGCCGGCTTCGGTCATCTGCTTGCGGAACCGCGCGCCGTTTTCGCGCACGCGCTCGCGCAGCTTTGCGCCTTCGTCGCTGCCGAGCAGTTCCAGCACCTTCAACGATGCCGCGGCGATGCTCGGCGTGAGCGTGTTCGAGAACAGATACGGGCGCGAGCGTTGGCGCAGCAGTTCGATGACCTCGCGACGCGCGGCGACATAGCCGCCCGATGCGCCGCCGAGCGCCTTGCCGAGCGTGCCCGTGATGATGTCCACGCGGCCTTCGACGCCGCAGTGCTCGGGCGTGCCGCGACCGTGCGTGCCGATGAAGCCGACCGCGTGCGAATCGTCGACCATCACGATCGCGCCGTAACGATCGGCGAGATCGCAGATGCCTTTGAGGTCGGCGATGATGCCGTCCATCGAGAATACGCCGTCGGTCGCGATCAGCTTGTGGCGCGCGCCCGCTGCGTCGGCTTCCTTGAGCTTCGCCTCGAGGTCGGACAGGTCGTTGTTCTTGTAGCGGAAGCGCTTCGCCTTGCAGAGGCGAACGCCGTCGATGATGCTCGCGTGGTTCAGTTCGTCGCTGATCACCGCGTCGTTCTCGTCGAGCAGCGTCTCGAACAGCCCGCCGTTCGCGTCGAAGCAGCTCGAATAGAGGATGCTGTCCTCCGTGCCGAGAAACGCGGCCAGCGCGCTTTCCAGTTGCTTGTGCACGGTTTGCGTGCCGCAGATGAAGCGCACCGATGCCATGCCGAAGCCGTCCTGGTCGAGGCCGGCCTTCGCCGCGTCGATCAGGCGCGAATCGTTCGCCAGACCCAGATAGTTGTTCGCGCAGAAATTGAGCACGCCGGCACCACCGGCGAGCCGCACGTCCGCCGCCTGGGGACTCGCGATCTCGCGCTCGGTCTTGTAAAAACCGTCCGCGCGGATCTGGTCCAGCGTCCCGCGCACCTGGGCGAGAAAGGCATCACGCATCGCAAAGCTCCTGACAGGGTTTCGCATTCCGCAACGCGCCACTCGTGGCGGCGGCGCAACGGCCTGCTACTGTTATAGTCGGTCGTTCGGTTGACCGCATTTATCCGATATTCCGAACTAGAATTCGAAATATCGAACAACTCTAAGCGAACGGAATCCAAATGGCAAGTTCCTCCGGTTCGCGGCGCACGCCCGCCAGCGCCGCACCGCAACCGCCGGCCGCAACGCCGCCGCGTGTCGGCGAGCAGATCCAGCGGCTGCGCAACGAACGCAAGCTGACGCTCGACGACCTGTCGCGCGCGGCCGGCGTATCGAAATCGATGCTCTCCGAGATCGAACGCGACAAGGCCAACCCGACGATCGCCGTTGCGTGGCGGCTGACGAACGCGCTCGGCATCACGCTCGACGAGCTGTTCTCGCAGCCGAAGGCAGCCGAGACCATCCGTGTGGACGGCCCGCATGACATCCCGACGCTCGCCGGCCATGACGGCCGTTACCAGTTGCGCGTGTGGGGCCCGATCGACCTCGCCGGCAAGTTCGAGTGGTACGAGCTGACGCTGCCGGGCGGCGGCGCACTGATATCGAACGCCCACGAACCCGGCACGCGGGAGCACCTCACCGTGCTGCAGGGCGCGATGGAAATCGAAGCCGCGGCAGCCAGCCGGCGCCTGAAGGTGGGCGACACCGCGCGCTATCCGGCCGACGAGCCGCACGCAATCCGCAATCCCGGCAAGGCCGAGGCGCGGGCACTGCTCATCGTGATACATCGCTGACGGCGCGAATAGCTGGCCAAAGGGCCAATTGCAGGCCAGTTGCGGAAAACACTGTATGTTTGTACAGTATACGGACATTCCGCCATGCATGGGCCGGAGCCGGCGCACCGAGGCGCCCGCCCGGTCGACAGGAGCCTGCAATGACAGAAGAACAAGATTTGGCCGCTCTCAGCTTCAAGGCTGCCGCGCACGACCTCGAGCTGATCGTCCGGCATATCGCCGGGCGTTACATCCACCAGCGCGTCCCGCTGACGTGGCGCCTGCTGCACGCCATCGAGGCCGAGGCACTCGCCGATCTCGGCTTTGCCAGCCGGCACGAGGCTGGCATGCGTCAATTGTTCGAACGGCAGTTGGACATGACGTTTCCTGAAACGGACGATCCGATCGACTTCGGGCGCTCGAATGCGCTGCCCGCTGTTTTTTCGTTCGCGGTTCTCGCGTACGAAGCGGCGGCAACGTCGTCGCACGACGCGGCACCCCACGAGCGTGCTCACCGTCCGGCCAAGGCATGGGGCGACTGATTGCCCGCCATGGGCCGCCGCGCGTGGCGACCTCATCAAACCTCTTGCAGCCCGAGACGTTGCGGAAAGGGCTACCATATACGCAACTAACGGAATAAATCACATGTCTCTTCCCGCCTCCCCCGATACCCCGGCACACCCGGAAGAAACAGATCTGTTCGACCGTGGCGCATCCGACTGGATCCTCTCGCCCGAAGCGGCATTCGATGCATGGCTCGCCATGCAGGACTATCGCCGCTCGTCGGCAGACGTCTACCGTGCGCAATGGGGCGCGTTTCTCACATGGATGCGCGCACACCAGAAGAATCTGGCAACGGTCGATACCGCAACCATCGCGAATTTCGTCGGCGAGCTGCCGATCCGGAAAACGCAGCGAATGCGTTATTTGCGGCTGATCGAGCGCGTGCTCGACCACATCCGTCGCACCGAATATGCATCGACCAACCCGGCCCGGTTCATTGCTCAGGATGGCGAAGCGAACTGGCGCAAGGCGCGCGACAACGAACCGACCGGTTTCCTCACGCCGGCCGAGCGCGCGACATTGCTCGCGTACCTGTTTTCGCCGATCGGCGTATCCGGTTCAGCGTACTGGAAAGAGCGGCGCGACCGCGCGCTCGTCGCCGCGTTTCTCGGTGCCGGCATCAAAACCGGCGAAGCTCGCGCACTCACGATTAGTTGCATCAATACGAGTGGAACGTCGCTGCAGATCGAGTCGACGCATCCGGATTTCGCCCGCGAAACCCACCTCGCCTCGTTTGCGATCGCCCTGCTGGAAGCCTGGCTCACCGAGCGCAAGCGCCAGGACATTCCGGGGGAACTCGTGTTCCCGGCATCCCATGCAGGGAGGCCGATGCACAAGGCGACGATGCTGCGCGCGATCGACGCGATCGTCGAATCCGCCGGGCTCACGTCGTCGCGCACCGCGCGCGCGAGTCCGCAAACGCTGCGCAATACCTATGCGGCTGAACTGTTCGAACACGACGTGCCGCCCGAACGGGTCGGCAGATGGCTGGGCTTCATGCGGCCGATCTCGTCGAACCGCCTGCATCGCGCATGGAAGAACTGGCGTGACGGTTTGGCCGACAGCAACGGTGACGCGTCCGACGGCGACGAAACTCACTGATCACTCATTGGCTGCTCACGCGAAGCGATCCGTGAGCAGCCTTGTGCGGCGCAGCCTCACCGTTTCACAGCTCCCGAAAAACCTCACCTCAAGCTCCCCGGATCGTCTCACCTGTGCTGTACAGCCGATCCTGGCGTCACGTGTGCGCAAAGCGCGCGACGGCTTCGAATCGGGACGGCCATGCGCCCGACGCGTGCTCGCACTCGGGGCAGGCCACTTCGAAACCCTCTTCGCTATGTGACAGTTCCGGCTCACCGTCGCAATGCGGACAATGGGCCGGCACCGGAATCTCCTGATCCAGCGAGGTGCCGATCGCGGCAAACGCCTCCGCATCCAGTTGCCCCGCATCGGCCAGGCGGCGGATCAGCGCGGCGACTTCCGGATTCATGCCGCGGCTCGCGCGCAACGAACTCACATCGCGCGTCGCACGTTCCAGTTCGTCGCCCTGGCTGCGCAACTGTTCTTCGAGCCGGTCGGCACGCGCCTTGGCCGAACTCAGTTGCTGCAGGAAATCGAATTCCTTGCGCTGTACGTCGCGCAAACCGCTCTGATAGGTCGACGCCATGCTGCGCAACGAGTCCAGCTCGACCAGCATCGGTTTGACGCGGCGTTCGGCTTCGGCCACCGCGTCCTTGATTTGCTGCGCGTAGTGCTCGGTGCGCTGCTGCAGTTCGGCCTGTAGCGCATCGATGCGGTCGCGCAGCGTCGCATTGTGCGTCTGCTCGGCTTCGACGCGGCCGGCGGCCGCGGCCAGTTCCTTCTCCAGTCGGGCGACTGTGGTGAGCAACGTCGCCTCGCTTGCCGAACCGTGCGTCGTTTGCGACGCGAGCTGGACTTCGAGTTCGGTCACGCGAGCCTGCAACTGCTCATTTTTCGCTTCACCACGTGCGAGCGCGCCTTCGAGAGTCTCCTGGCGGACAGTTGCGTCGCGCAGCCGCTGTTCGGCGTCGGCAACGCCGGCGCGAACCTGCTCGCGATCGCCATCCAGACTGTCCCGCGCGGCTTTCAACGCTTCTTCATAGAGTGCGCCGAGCAATGCCCCAGCCTTTTCCTCCACAGCTTTCGGAATTGCCGCACCGTCGAGCCTGATCTTGGAGGCGGAACGGATGCGCTCCCAGAAATGGTCGATGTCTTTCGGGATATCGCTGGCGCTGCCGGTCTGGGTGAGATCGCGAACGTTGGCAGCCGACGGCCGGATGCCGAGATCAAAGAACAACCGCTTGCACGCGTGCAGCGACAATTCCTGCCGTCGTGCACCGTTCGCGCGCAGCGATTCCAGTTCGTCCCGAATGGTGTGACGTATTTCGTCCAGGGTCATCGCTGTGCTCACAGACATTGAAGTGTGGCAATCATAACGAAATACGTATTCAACGATACATGTTTCGGCTCGACGTTGTGAATTTACGTCGATTTGCACAGAAATCGGGTCTGTGAGCCAATCCGGACCACTGTGGTCCAGGATTCCGTGAAACAAAGCGAAGAAAGCCAGCCAAGTCCTTGTCTCACAAGCATTTTCCTGCAGACCCCGAATTTCGGCATTTGTTTCACATGACAGCGGATCCGATTGCCTGTGGGTGTTCAGGGGTTGGGGTGTCTGTGGAAAACTCGTCAGCCCTTGTCTTGAGAGTATTAGAAGTAAACACCCTTGAACCCTTAGTTAAAAACGTTAACGCCACGGCACAGCCTTATGCTGCAAGGCTTTCCGGCCGACAAGGTGAAGTTTTACGGGAGCCAAGGTGATCTTCTGCGGGAGCTGACGTGATTGGGTTCAGGGAGCTGCGTGAGCCGTTGCGGGAAAGGTCGTGAGCGGATTCGGGATCACAGTGAAACACGAGATTTCCTAAAGGTGAGGCTTTTCGGGGCCTCACAGCCACAGAACCCGCACTGTGCCTGACTGCACAGTTTTCTGCCTGTGCAGACATAGGTGAGAATTTGCAGGACCTTCTTTGCGCCCCGTTTCTGCCCATCTTTTAGGCAGTTTTTCTGAAAGGTGAGGTTTCACGGGACTCCAGGGGAGTTTGGTGTGAGGATTTCCGGGAAACGAACGTCATTTTGCACAGCAAAAGCACCCGTGGGGGCCTGTGAAGCCCTAAAGGTGAGGTTTTTCGGGAGGGAAATCCGGGTTTTCCTGCCTGGATCCCATTGAGGTGAGATTTTTCGGGGCCCGGATCACAGACTGTGATTCCTGCGACAGGTGAGGCTTTTCGGGAATGGAATTTGCCCGAAAAATGGTCACAGGTGAGTCTTTTCGGGACCTGTGAGCAGCCGAATTCGCCGAAAAGCCCGCCAGGACTGGAAGAAATCTCGTTTTTGCTGTGCCACTTTTTGGTACAGGTGAGATTTTTCGGGGGCTGACATGAGGTTGTCGTATGAAGGATTTCCGTCGAAAGGTGAGGCTTTTCGGGGTATGTCCGCGACGCACAGCCAAATGCCTTCTGTGCATAAGTATCGGAAGGCATTGAGATTTTTGATACCAAGACAGTTACGGTGAGATTTTTCGGGAGCTATTCCCGTGCAGGTGGAGGCACAGCGATTTTTCGGTAAGGTGAGCGTTTTCGGGAGGCTTGGGTTGCGAATCCCGCGCGTGTCGGGCATTCGTCGATATCCGGACGAATGAACACACTGTGCTCGAGGTGAGTATTTTCGGGACCCGATACGGTTTGTGCACTGTACAATGCGCGCCCGGGCCGACAAAGCAGGCCCAATCGGGTCGCGCGGACCGGTTTCGCGGGCGTCTTTCGGGATACCGGACCCGATCCCGATCTCCCGGTGAGTCACGCCTGTACATGCATACAGGCCGATGCGGGGCGATCGGGAGGCGCGGCGACGTGGGATCGCAACCCTGTGCCGAACGCACAGCCGCGCAGTCGTAAAATTACGACAAATCGAAAGGTGAGCCGATACGGGAGCACATTTCGCACGTGTCGTGCACAGGTGAAATTCTGTGAATCGGCGCATCCCGCAGCACGTCTGGACGAATCCGGAACGCTGCAAATCTGGAGCGGTGAGGGTTTTCGGGAGCGTCTGGGGTGAGTGCCGTTTTGCACGCGCGCTTCACCCGCTATGGTGAGCATGTCGTTCTGGACGCACTTCACCGCAGGCGCTATCCTTCCGGAAAACTTCTCCTCCGACCCGACGTATGGCCACGACGAAGCGCGCCAAGAAAACCGATGTGGATGTGGTGAGTGCCAGTTCAGCCGAATTGCGTAAGGCCGTCGAGGCGATCGCAATTCAGCCGAAGAGCGGCAAGATCACGCTCCTCACTCGCAAGCTGTTCAATGTCCTGCTGGCCGTGGCGCAGCAGGCCGACGATTCGGGCGATACGTATCGCGCGCTGTTGTCGGACATCGTTGCCAACTCCGCCTTCGATTCGAACGACACCGCACTGGTGAAGGAACACCTGCGCCGCATGGTGTCGGTGCAGGTCGAATGGAGCACGGGGACGTCGAGCCAGAAGCCGGGCCGCAAGTGGGGGATCTCGACGCTGATCGCCGACGCGGAAATTCTCGAGGATCCGGCGACCCGCCGCGTGTGGGTCGAATTCTCGTTCGCGCCGAAGATCAAGAAGAAGCTGCTCGACCCGGTCCAGTATGCGCGCCTGAGCCTGCAGTTCCAGAGCCAGCTGCGCAGCAGCGCCGGTCTCGCGCTGTACGAAATCTGCGTGCGTTACCTGACGAACCCGAGCCACCTGACGATGCGCGAGCCGTGGGAGTGGTGGCGGCCGATCCTGTCGGGCACGCCCGATACGGAAGCCGGCGACGAGGCAAAGCGCGAGTACAAGTACTTCAAGCGCGACTATCTGCGTCCCGCGATCGCGGAAGTCAACGCGGTCACCAACATCTTCGTCGAGCTGATCGAGCACCGTGAAGGGCGCCGGGTCGCGGAGATCCAGTTCCGCGTGACCGAACGCAAGCAGCCGATGCTCGCGCTCGACGAACACCCGAACGTGTTCGACAGCACGCTGGTCGACCGGATGGTGAAGCTCGGGATCCCGCTGAAGGAAGCGCAGACGCTCTACGCGGACAGCGAGGAGAACCGCATTCGTGCCGCACTGCAGATGACCGAGCAGCGGATGCGCAGCACGACGCTGCCGCCGGTGCGCAGCGCGCCGGCGTTGTTCAAGGATGCGTTGAAGAAGGGTTATGCGCCGCCGGTCGAGTCGGTCGACGCGCTGCCTGCCGGCACGCCGTCCCCGAAGATTGCAGCGGCCCAGCCGGACGATCTGAAGGCACGCCTGCTGAGCGAGTTCGCAGCGTTCCGCCGCAAGGAAGCAAAGGTGCTGTACGAAGAGCAGGGCGACGCGGAGCGCGAAGTGGCGCGCGAGTCGTTCGAATCGGAGGCACTGCCGACGATGGGTACGCACCTGCGCGATGACTGGCGCAAGCGCGGCCTCGATTCCAAGCTGGCCGAGACGGCCTTTTTCGACTGGCTGGCCCAGAGGACCTGGGGCGAGCCGACGGACGGCGACCTGCTGTCGTTCACGCTGAACCAGTCGCGGGCCGCTTGAGGCCCGCTCAGGCCCGCTGACGGGCCGCCGCCGGCCCCGCCCTCGGTTGGCGGGCCCGGCGTCCTCACCAGGCCCTGCCGGCCGTTTCCATCACTCCGACAACAGCATCCGCTCGAGCTGCTCGAGGATCGCGTCGCGCTTGTCCTTCGGGAGGCCGCGCAGGCGCAATTCGATGCGATCTTCGCCATACGACTTCAGGTCGCCGACCGACTTGCCGCCGAGCTTGATCTCGAGTCGCTGCGCATAGCGCTGACGGCCTGCGGCCTTCGGCGTTTCCTGCGCCGCGACGCGGCCCTTGACGATGTCCGACACCTGGCGCGTGCTGAGGTCGTCCGACACGATCTTGTTGATCAGTCGCAGCGTGGCTTCGGTGCCGCGTGCATTGTGATAGCGGCCGACCTGATACGCCATGTTCGAACCGAAGCGATCAGTGCGCGCGACCATTTCCTGCATGATCGCTTCCGGCAGCTTGCCGATCGACAGCGCGACGGCCACCGTCGATTCGTCGAGGCCGAGGTGCTCGGAGAGCTCCTTCTGACTCTGGAAATGCTTGTCGTCGAGGAAGCGGCGCCACACGACGGCGTTGTCGAACACCGTCTGCGAATCGCGCTGGACGTTGAGGTCGTAGCCGAGCTTGTAGCTCTGGATACCGATCGGCACGTCGATCACGATCGCCTTGACCGATTCCTTGTTCGCTTCCTTCAGTGCGCGCACGCGGCGGCCGCCGTCGCTGACGAAATACGTGCCCGGGTTCTCGTAGTCCGGAATCACGTGGATCGCCTGCTGCTGCCCTTGCTTCGCGAGGTTGACCGCGAGTTCGGCAATCGACGATTTCAGATAGAAGTGCCGCGGATTGAACGGGCTATGCTTGATCGCCTTCAGCGACAGCTCGATTACCTGCCCCGGCGCATAGCGGTTCTCGAGACGCCACGCGCGATATTGCGCCGATTCATCGATCGACGGATCGAGCGTGAGCTCGGGAGCGGGCGGCGGTGCGATGTCCTTCTTCGCGGATTTGGTCGGCGCCGGGGTGGGCGTCTCGGACTTGACGATGCCGTCGATCGCATTGAGTCGATCGAGCGCCGTGCGCTTCTCGCTCGTCGTGATATCCGGGCGCGCTTGGAATCCTTTGGCAAATTGGGAGGGTTTCATGTGACTCCTTTGTGCGCATAAAGTCAGGGCAGCATGGCGACGATTTCGTCGGCGCATGCGCGAATTTCTGCGGCAGCCAGCTTGCCGCCACGATCGTTCATCTGCAGCACGGTCTGACCGAGCGCCATCGCCTGCTTGTACGCCTCCCGCGTCGGGATCTGCGTTTTCAGCAACGGGAAGCCGAGTTCCTCGAGCGCGCGCTTGAGCTCGCGGGTCAGCATGCGCTTCTCTTCGGTCTTGTTCAGCAGGAAGACGGCGCGGAGGTCTTCGTTCATGACCTGCGCCTGCTGGATCAGTTTGACCAGCCCGACGCTCGACCAGTAATCGGCCGGCGACGACGACGTCGGGATCACGGCAATCGATGCGGCCAACAGGACCACGCCCGATACCTTCTCGGTGATCGACGGCGGGCAGTCCACGACGATGATGTCGTAGTCGTTGATGAACTTCTTGATCTCGCGGTGGATCTGGCCATCGGCTTCGGCCAGGTTGACGACCGGAAACGGAATGCCGTTTTCGCTGTCGCCGGATGCGCTCGACCAGTGAACCAATGTGTTTTGACGGTCTGCGTCGATGACGAGGACGCGCTTCCCTTTTTCATGGAACGCGGCACCGAGGTGCATGGCAATCGTGCTTTTGCCGACGCCACCTTTTTGTTGAGTGACTGCAATGATTTCCGCGGCCAATTTTCACTCCTATTTTGGTCGTTGGAATTCTACAGGACGATATTTGGATTTCAATGAAATTGTCGTTCGACAACTACGCATTGGCCATTCGGGCTATCGGTTTATGCGCATAAACGAAGCGACGGTGGCTGGTGGCGTGATTGGATGGCGTGGTGGATGCCTGAGACGTTGATGAGCAACCCGGTGACATCGCGTGTGGCGTCGTCGGTGTGGCTAGAGAGTTGCCGCGGGGACGCGTGCACTGCCCTTTTGTTCGATGGGGCAGTCTTGCCTGAGAGCCGGAGAGTTTGTGCGCATAAACTCCACGGGAACCGTGGCACTCGAGCGTGCGACTTGCGCGTTGCGTAACGCCTGATGGGACGGCCGGTGTTTCCTAGCGTGCGTAGTGAGTGGGTCACCCTGGCAGGGTAAGCAGCTTCCAGGTGTGCCACTGAACCCGCTTACGTCGAGACACCGCGCTATCCGGAGGCTACGTTTATGCGCATAAACCGCGAGCGGTAGACGGCGAGTGACGAAGGATTGATTCCCGAGCGCGCCGAACCCAGTGTGCGGCGATCTACTGGCGAGGCAGCATTCCGACGCATCAATCACACCAAGCAGGCACCACACCAAGCAGGCACCACACCAAGCAGGCACCACACCAAGCAGGCACCACACCAAGCAGGCACCACACCAAGCAGGCACCACACCAAGCAGGCACCACACCAAGCAGGCACCACACCAAGCAGCCACCACACCAAGCAGGCACCACACCAAGCAGGCACCACACCAAGCAGGCACCACACCAAGCAGGCACCACACCAAGCAGGCACCACACCAAGCAGGCACCACACCAAGCAGGCACCACACCGACGCGCCGAAATGTCTGCACTCACCGCGCTGCTAATCGCGAGGTACCGCACCCGGCAATAGCCCGCTTTATGCGCATAAACCAACCGGCCTGCGACGCTACCGGCTACACCCTTCGCCACTCGCCCCTCATCGCATTGATCAGGCGTGCGCGATCTCTATTCATCCTCCCGCGACAGCGCCCCGCTAGCCTTTATGCGCATAAACCCACCAATTCATTGAAGCGCATCCCGATCAGCACTCCCCTCTCGCGATCCATCGCACAGCCTCATCAACCTGCCTGCCTCTACGAAGCAGCGAATCCACACCCGATCTCCCGATCCCTCGCCGACCACCCCCACCAAGCCAGCCAATGCAGACTGGCTACAATACAGGGCTCTACCCTCCAGGCCTGAATGATGATCACGATCTACCACAACCCCCGATGCTCGAAGTCGCGCGAGACGCTTGCGTTGGTCGAGTCGCTGAATACCACCGGTGCGCCGTTGAATGTCGTCGAGTACCTGAAGACGCCGCCGACGGTCGAGGAACTGGAAGCGCTGCATCAGCAGCTTGGTCGCCCGGTTCGCGACATGCTGCGCGACGGAGAGGAGCCGTACAAGGAGCTCAACCTTGCCCGCGCCGATCTGACCGATGCGGAAGCCTATGCGGCGATTGCCGCTCATCCGATTCTGCTGCAGCGGCCCATCGTCGTTTATCGCGGCAAGGCCGCCATCGGCCGGCCGCCCGAATCGGTGCAGGCATTGTTCGAATAATTCTTGCCCGCCGTATTTTTCTGATTGCGTCAGCCCGACGCAAGTATCAGCGCAAGCGCTGGCAATCGAAGCCGGCAGACTCAATCGCCGGGCAGCATGTCACCCGCGCCCGGACGATCGCAGCCACGCGATCCAGGTCTAGCCTGCCCCGGACGACGTACCGTCATCATCCGGGGCAGGCCCCCGCCCCGCCGCTGCTTTCGCAGCCGTCCGCAGCAGCGCGATCTGCCCGCGATAGGCCCTGCAGCCACTGCAGGTCGGCAGGTGTACACGCACCTGCAGGCGCTCATGCAGGGTCAGATGCCGGTCGAGCGCATCCGACAGCAGTCGCGTCACATTAGTACATTTCCCCGGCAGCATCTTCGGTCGTCAGTCCTTGTTCGCTCAGGCAGGTTCGCAGGCGCGTGCGCGCCCGGTACAGCAGCACGCTGCAATGATTCGTCGTCAGCGTCAATTCGCTGCAGATGTCCGTCATTTCGAAGTCGAGAAATTCGCGCATCATGAACACGCGCCCGATCTGCTCCGGCAGGTGATCGAGGCAGGCCTCGAACAGCGTCCAGAACTGCTGCTGCTGCAACAGCGTTTCGGGGCGTGGCCAGGGTCGCGGCTTCGCATGTGCGGCCCAGTGCCCGTTTTCCTTGAACAACTCGCGATCGAGCACCGATTCGCCGTCGAGTTCGGCATCGAGCGCGGACAGGCTCACCGTCCTCTGCCGCGCGCGCAGTACGTCGATCAGCTTGTTGCGCAGGATGCCGAACACCCAGGTCTTGTGCGCCGACAGCCCGGCGAAATCGCCCGCATGCGACCACGCGGCGGCAAGTGCTTCCTGCACGGCGTCCTCGGCCGCGTCGGCATCACGGAGCTGGAGCCGCGCGAAGCGCAGCAGGTCGCGCCGCAGTTGGGCGAGATAAACGGGATCGTCGTAGGCGGACGGCATGTCTGGGTTGCAGTGTCTCGAAGCGATCGCGCATGTGCCACAAGGCGGGCGCATCGCAGTGCGAGCAGCTTACTGGGCGCGGTCCCGGCCTGCAATGCATGTTCCGTCACGAATTCACGAAACCGGCCGACGCGCTGCGCTATGCTTGCCGAACCCTGTGTCGCGTGTCGGCAACGACCTGCGGTAGGCAATCTGTAACGTCAGAACATAACGGCCGAGTTATCCACAATTTCTGTGGAAAACCTTGTGGAAAGTCGGCCGGCCAGCCCCGTGGGGCGGTTCGCGGGCTGGCTTGCCTATAAACAGACCTTTGTCGCTCGTTCGGAAGCAATCGATCCGATTCCTCACTCACCGGAAGGAGAATGCCATGTCCTATCGCATCGCTGTGGTCGTCGGCAGCCTGCGTCGCGCTTCGTCGAACCGCGCACTCGCACACGCCGTGATCTCGCTCGCCCCCGCCGACTTCTCGTTCGAGTTCGTCGAGATCGGCGAGCTGCCGCTGTACAGCCAGGACTACGACGCGGATTTCCCGGAAGTCGCGAAGCGCTTCAAGCAGTCGATCGAGGCCGCCGACGCGCTGCTGTTCTTCACGCCCGAGTACAACCGCTCGATTCCGGGCGTGCTGAAGAATGCGCTCGACTGGGGCTCGCGCCCGTGGGGTTCCAACTCGTGGTCGGGCAAGCCGGGTGCCGTGCTCGGCACGTCGCCGGGCGCGACGGGCACCGCGCTCGCGCAACAGCACCTGCGCAACGTGCTCGCGTATCTCGACGTGAAGACGCTCGGGCAGCCCGAGATGTTCATCAAGCACGATCCGGCGCGCATCGACGACCAGGGCCAGATCGTCAGCGAAGACACCCGCAAGTTCCTGCAGGGCTTCGTCGATCGCTACACGGGCTGGGTGCGCCTGCTGAAGTCGGCCTGAGCGTCACCGATCACGCGCCGGCGTCGGCACCGGCCCGCTCGCAGCGGGTCACGTGCCGGCGTGCCGCGCGTGACGTGCATCGCGCGCTTCACGGATGCCCAGCAGGATCTCGTCGAGCAGCGCGATGTCGAACGGCTTCGACAGCACGCGGACGTTGACGGTGCGCGTGCGGTCGAGCTCCTCCGCATAACCCGTGACGAGAATCACGGGCAGTTTCTCCGGCCGCTGCTCGACGGCTTCGGCGAGGTCGATGCCGTTCAGGCGGCCCGGCATGTGGATATCCGAAATCACGAGGTCGAACGCGTCGTTCGCGGCCGCGCCTTCGATCAGGCGCAACGCATCGTCGGCGGTGGGCGCGTAGGTTACGCGGTGCCCGAGCAGCGACAGCAGCGCTTCGGTTCCGGCCGCGACTTCGCTGTTGTCCTCGACGAGCAGCACGTGCAGGCCGGCGAGCGCGCCTGCCCCCGCGTCATGCGCGACCGCCTGCGGCCGCGCGACGACATCCTCGGCGCGTGCGCGCGGCAGGTAGAGGCGCACCGACGTGCCGGCGCCGACCGCGCTGTCGATCGTCGCGAGGCCGCCCGAGCGTTCGCAGAACGCGAACACCTGCGGCAGGCCGAGCCCCGTCCCCATCCCCTGCGCCTTCGTCGTGAACAGCGGCTCGAACGCGCGCGCGAGCACGTCGGGCGCCATGCCCGAACCCGTGTCGTCGAGCGAGATCTGCACGAAGTCGCCGGTCAGCGGAAAGCCATCCTCGCGACGCAGCGTCACGTTGCGCGCGCCGACCGTGAAGCGACCGCCCGTCGCCATCGCGTCGCGCGCGTTGACCGCGAGGTTGATCACCGCGAGTTCGAGCTCCGCGACGTCGACGCGGATCGGCCAGACACCGGGCTCGATCGCGACGACCAGCGACGATTTCGAACCGAGCGATGTCTTCAGCAGTTCGCGGCACGTGCCGACCCATTGCCCGACGTCGATCGTCTCGTTGTGCAGCGGCTGCTTGCGCGCGACGCCGAGGAGCTGGCGCGTGAGCGACTGCCCGTTCTTCAGCGCGCGTTCGATGGCGCCGAGTTCCTTGTCGAGATGCTGGACCCCGCGCCGCCGCACGATCTGCACGTTGCTCGAGATGATCATCAGCAGGTTGTTGAAGTCGTGCGCGACGCTGCCGACGAGGTTGCCGAGCGCCTGCATCTTGCGCGACTGCCGGTATGCCGATTCGATCGAGCGCCGCATCGACGCTTCGGCCTGCCAGCGGTCCCACGCCTCCTCTTCCGCCTTCAGCCGCTTGAGCGACAGCCAGATCACGGACCACAGCGCGACCGACGGCGCGAACATCGAGATGAACAGCACGCTCAGGTGTTCGTACCATTCATGCCAGATCGCCGACGTGCGGTACGCGCAGGTCACGTAGACGGGATAGCTGCCGACCTGGCGATACGCGACGATCTCGCTGCTCGCGCCGTCGTGGCGCACGCGCACGACACCGGCGCGCGGATCGTTGCGCGCGTCGCCGAACGTGACGGCGCGATCGGTGTGCGCGAGTGCCGGCGGCGGCGGATACGACGCGATCACCGCGCCGTCCGAGCGCGCGAGCGCCATCGTCATCGGCGTGCTCGCCCCGCCGAGCAGGTCGCGGTAGAACGCGTTGAAATACGACGACTTCAGCGCGATCGACACCATCCCCGCGAACGAACCGTCGCTATGGCGCCGCGCGACGCCCGTGTTGAACACGGGGATGTTCTCGAGCTTGAGCGGCCCCATCATCAGCCGCGAGATGTGTTCGATGACCTTGCCGTCGCGGATGCCGGCGAAGTCGTCGCGGTTCGCGATCGACGCATAGGGCGCCGGATAGTAGAGGCTGTTCGCGAGCAGCATCCCGCTCGCGCCGAAGATCGACACGGCGGCCACCTGCGGATAGCCGCCGCCGATCGTGTTCAGCGCTTCGTGGATGTCGGACTCCCGGTTGCGCACGGTCGCGTCGTCCATGTCCTGCACGAGATCGACGATGCGCGCATCGAGCGTTTCGCTCAGGTCGAACACCTTGAGCGCGTGCTCCTCGGCCACCCGCACCGTGCGCATCGTCACGTCGCTCGCAGCGGCCTCGCGCGTCTTCAGGTCGTTGTACGCCATCACCACGACGTAGATGCACGGCAGCACGATCGCTGCGACGAGCAGCACGATCAGCGTCACGCGACGCACCGCGAAATCGTGCTCGGGCGCACCGGACGCATAGTTGCCGTCGTCCTGCCAGTCGTCGGCGGGTGGGGAGGCGGGAGCGTGGGAATCGGCGGGCCGGTCGGACGTCATCGAAGAAGCGGGTGAGGCGGAGGTGCCTGCCATCATAAACGAGTTGCGACGGGCCGCCGCACGGCCCCGGAGGCCTGCAATCCTGTCGATTTCGACAGGGGGAAATTGTCAGATTGAAAACGCGACGAATCCGGCAGCGCAAACGTACACAAGGAAAAATTTTGCGTGCTTATCTCGAAAATGGTCGGGGCTGTTTTCAGAATGGCGCGTGTTCGGATCAATTCTGTTCGAAATGGTGAAAATGGCGAGTTGCATCGCCTCCGGTTTACTCCGAGAATCGCGCCTTGCTTTCCCTATGACAGATATATGCGCCCGCCGGCGTTCGCCGCGCGGTGCGTCGCGCGCACCCGCGTCGCGGCGCCCGCGCGCGGCCGCAAGACGGTTGCCCGCACCCGAACGCATGGCGCCTAAAGAAGTGCGCCGCGCGGTCGTTAACGCGAGAGAGACCATTCCGTATACCGCTTCGCTCCATGCCTTTGCCGATTGTAATTGCCGACGATTCGCTGCTCGCTCGCAAACTTCTGACAAAGGCGCTGCCGGGAGGCTGGGACGTCGAAGTCACGTATGCCGCGAATGGTCGAGAGGCCTTGGCGCTCTATCGTGACGGCAAAGCTTCCGTAATGTTTCTGGACCTGACGATGCCCGACATGAGCGGGTATCAGGTCCTGGAGACACTGCGCCACGAAGATCTGAACACGTTCGTGATCGTGGTATCCGCCGATATCCAGCCGCAGGCGCAAGCACGCGTGCGCGAATTGGGCGCGATCGCATTCGTAGCCAAACCCGTGACGTCGGAGGCATTGCTGCCCATTCTCAAGGAGTATGGGTTGTATGCCTGACTCGGTGTTCACGGCGGAGCAACGCGACGCGTTGCAGGAGATCGCCAACCTCGCAATGGGCCGCGCCGCCGCGCGGCTCGCGTTGTTGCTCGGGCATTTCATCGAGCTGTCGGTGCCGCGCGTGCGGGTCGTGAAAGCGACCGACGCGGGCGATGCGCTGCGTGAGATGACGGGCATTCACGACAACGTGACCGCCGTGCGCCAGGGCTTTCGTTCCGACATCAAGGGCGAAGCGATCGTGCTGTGCCGCACCGCGAGCATCGCGCGGCTCATGTCGGTCGTCGATCGTACGTTCGGCGACGGCGTGTATGGCGGGATGGCGACACCCGACGAAGTCGTGTTCGACGTCGCGAACGTGCTGATGGGTGCGTGCGTCGCGTCGATCCTCGACGAGCTCGGTCGCAAGCCCGTGTTCTTTCCGCCGGGGCTGCTCGGCGCGAACGTGTCGTTCGACGACGTATTCCAGCCGACCGAGCTGGCATGGAGCGTTGCATTGTTGCTGGAAGTGAACTTCGGGCTCGAGGACCACGCGTTCCGGGCCCACTTCGTGATGTTGATGGCCGAGGATTCGATCCGGCTGATGGGCGACGCGCTCGACGCGTTGCTGTCCGCGCTATGACGGCCGCCACCTCGTCGCTGAGCGACCTCGTGATCGAGCGGGTGGGCTTCGGCCTGTTCGTGCTCGACCGCGCGATGACCGTGCTGATGTGGAATCGCTTCATGCAGGACCACAGCGGCATCCCGGCCGCCGACGTGATCGGCCGCAACCTGTTCGACTGCTTTCCCGACCTGCCGCGCGCGTGGCTGTCGCGCAAGCTCGAGAGCGTGTTCCAGCTCGGCAGCTTCGCGTTCAGTTCGTGGGAGCAGCGGCCCTACCTGTTTCGCTTCGAGCACGACCGGCCGATCACGGGCGGCGTCGACTACATGCAGCAGGACTGCACGTTCATGCCGCTCACGCGCGGCCGCGACGTCGAGGCCGTGTGCGTGACGATCTCGGACGTCACGCATGTGAGCGTGATGCAGCGCGAGCGCGAGGAAGCGGTTGCGAAGCTGCGTGAGCACGCGAATCGCGACGGCCTGACCGGCATCGCGAACCGGCGCTTCTTCGAGGCGCGGCTCGGCGACGAATTCTCGCGCTGGCAGCGCTACGGCGGCGACATGTCGGTGCTGCTGTTCGACCTCGATCACTTCAAGACGATCAACGACCGTTTCGGGCATGCGGCCGGCGATGCCGTGCTGCGCGAGACTGCGCGTCGCGTCGCATCGATCGTGCGCGCGCAGGATACGTTCGGCCGCTTCGGCGGCGAGGAATTCGCGCTGCTGCTGCCGTGCACGAATCTCGACGAGGCGATGCTGGTGGCCGACAAGGTGCGCGATGCGATCGGCAGCGTGCCGGTCGATGCCGAGGGCGTCAGCGTACCGGTGACGGCGAGCGTCGGCGGCGCGTGTGCGAAGACGGGCGCGCCGACCTGCGACGTACTCGTCAACGAGGCCGATGCCGCGCTCTACCGCGCGAAGCGGCTCGGGCGCGATCGGTCGGTCGCGTACGCATAGTCAGCGTCTCCGCCCCGCTGTGCGCGGAGCGGAGGTCATCGGCGTGTGCGGCGCTCAGCTTTTCGCGATGTCGGCCAGCACGCCGGCGAGTACGGCCGGCTGCGACATGAACGGCGAATGGCTGCTGTCGAGCTGGTGCACGTGGGTCGGGTTGCCGGGTGCGAATGCGTCGGCTTCGTCGATGAAGCGCTGCTGCAGCGCGGGCAGGATCACGCGATCCTGCAGGCACTTGATGTAGTGGCGGTCGATCGCGCCCCAGCGTGCGGCCGTCGTCGGGATTGCGGTCGCGAACGGCGCGGCCGGCACGTCGCAGGTCATCAGGTTCGCGACGGCCTCGAAGTCGGCCTGCGGCACGTCGTCGTACAGTGCGCGCTTCGCGAGGTCGCGATACGCGGCGTCGCCGCTGCGCGGATCGATGCGCAGCGCACCGGCGACGCGCGGGCTCGCCAGCATCAGCGGGCCGAGCATTTCACCCTTGTTTTCAGGTGCGCGCACGTAGTCGAGGCCCGGTACGCCCGACGCGGGCATGAAGGCCGCGAGATAGACGATCTTCGCGATCTTTTCCGGCGCGCGTTCGGCGGCCGCCGTGATCGCGAGGCCGCCCATGCTGTGCCCGACGAGCACGACCTTGCCGTGGCCGAGCGCGTACGCGTCGTCGACTGCCTGCATCACCTGCGTGGCGTAATCGTCGAGCGTCGTGTTCGCGACCGGCGACGGCTCGGCGCCGAACGCGTCCTGGTCGAGCGGGCGGGCGAAGTACGAAGCAGGAAAGCGGGCATTGATGCCATGCGCGGGCAGGTCACGCGCGATCGACAGGTGGCCGCGCGCGGCCAGTGCCGCGGCGACGTGCGCGTAGCTCCACGCGCCGTGCCAGGCGCCGTGCACGAGCACGAAAACGGGATGATCGGACTGCGGGGTGGCGCTTGCGTTCGTCTCCATGGTGTCCGGGTCTTCAGATTTTGAGAAAGGTGTCATCTTAGACGAACCCGCGTGCGCTCAGACGGGCCGGATTCGATCTGTCCCTCTTGTCTCGTGCAGGCCACATTTCGTCCGTATCCGATTTGAATTTATCCCGAAGCACGCTAATTTGTTGCTTTGCCAGCGATTGCACCCATGAACGTCGACTATCTCTTCTATCGGAAGCCGGACAAACCCGGCCCCTATTCGCTCGACGACCTGGGCGACATCGCGCCGCCGATCGGCCCGGGCGACCTGGTGCGCGCGGGCATCGCGCGCGTGTTCGCGCAGATCGACTGGCAGGAATCGCTCGATGTGCCGGGTGCGTGGTTCGGCACGGGCGGCGCGGTCTTCCAGTTCACCGCGGAGCCCGACGGCCGCGTGACGAGCTTCATGGGCTCGCGCCTCGAATGCCGCTCGATGCTGCAGCTCACCCGCGAAATGGGGCTCATTGCGCTCGACCTTCAGCGCGACATCGTTTACGGCTGACGAGCGGCCGGCGCCGGGTTCCGCCCGGGCCGGCCGCGCTTGCCGGCCAACGCTTCCGGCATGCCGCCGCACGCGGCGCATGTCCGCCATCGAACTTCAAAGATTGCTATACTTTCGCCCAATTCCGGCTTCCGGCCGGTAATTTGTGCCTGTCTGCGTCGATCGTTCGCATATCTCGCACGCATTTGACACCCTGACCATCCCAGCCGGGCATGGCTTCTTCAATCGCCCCGCGTGGGTGTCTCCGTGGAGCTCGTCTTGGCCGTTTCCAATTCCGTCGTGGACGAACAAGAAACCGACGCCGCTGCCGTCACATCGGGCAGTTCCTTCTATCTTGCGATGCGCATCCTGCCGGCCGTCCAGCGCGATGCGATGTTCCAGGTCTACGCGTTTTGCCGCGCGGTCGACGACATCGCCGACAGCGACCTGCCGCGCGCCGAGCGCAACGCGGGCCTCGATCGCTGGCGCGCGGACATCGACGCGTGCTTCGCCGGCCGCCCGCCGCGCCACCTGGCTGCGCTCGACCGCGAGATCCGCGCATTCAACCTGCAGCGCGACGACTTCCACGCGATGATCGACGGGATGGCGATGGATGCGGTCGAAGACATCTGCGCGCCCGACGAACCGACGCTCGACCTCTTCTGCGATCGCGTGGCGAGCGCGGCTGGCCGGCTGTCGGTGAGGATTTTCGGGATGCCTGAAGCCGAAGGGATCAAGCTGTCGCATCACCTCGGCCGCGCGCTGCAACTGACGAACATCCTGCGCGACATCGACGACGATGCGGCGATCAACCGTTGCTACCTGCCGCGCGAACTGCTCGCGCGCGAAGGCATCGCGATCACCGACCCGGCGACGATCGTGCGCGATCCGGCGCTGCCGCGCGTGTGCGCGACGCTCGTCGAGCGCGCGCTCGAGCACTTCCGCCAGGCCGACGCGGTGATGGATACCTGCGCGCGTGCGCAGGTGAAGGCGCCGCGCATCATGTCGGGCGCGTATCGCTGCATTCTCGAAGCCGCGATCGCACGCGGCTTTGCCTTTCCGCGCGCGCCGCTGCGCAAGCCGAAAGCGCGCATGCTGATGATCGCCGCGCGCTACGCGCTGTTCTGAGTCGACCGAGTCGATGCCCAGGACCGTCCATGTGATCGGCGCCGGCGTTGCCGGCCTGTCGGCCGCGGTCGAGCTGCAACGCCGCGGGAGACGCATCGTGCTGCACGACGCGCACGCGCATGCGGGCGGCCGCTGCCGCTCATGGTTCGACGGGACGCTGAACACGACGCTCGACAGCGGGCTGCACACGGTGTTCGCGGGACAGCCCGCGACGCAGCGCTACCTGCGTGCGATCGGCGCGACCGACCAGCTCGTGGGGCCCGCGCTGCCTGAATTTCCGGTTGTCGACGTCGCGTCGCAGCAGCGCTGGACGCTGCGCTTCGGCAACGGGCGCTGGCCGTCGTGGCTGTTCGATGCCGCGTCGCGCGCGCCGGGCACGACGCC
>NZ_JAAGPB010000351.1:0-234 GCF_017104585.1 Burkholderia sp. Ac-20392 | reverse complement strand
AAGTGAACACAGGCGTAGAGGGAGAGAACAAGGTGTGAGGAGAGTGAGAAGAGGAAATGGGAGATATGGAAGAGGTGAGTCGAGAAGGAGGGGACGGTGAGGGGAAGAGAGGAGGGAAGCAAAAGAGAAGGGAGTTGTTGAATGAGGAGTAGAGGAGAAGGCGGTAAGGTATGAAGCAAGAAGGAAGAACGCATGATGGGTGGTGAAGAATATTTTTTTTTTTTTTTTTTTTTA
>NZ_JAAGPB010000350.1:0-9011 GCF_017104585.1 Burkholderia sp. Ac-20392 | reverse complement strand
TTCATGCGGCACGCTCCAGCAGCATGCCGAGCATGGCCGCGCATGCGTCGCCCGGCGGCTGCTCCGGAAAACCGAGTTGCATCGTCAGTTGCTGCCAGACGCGCGTCACGTCGACGGTGCGCTGGTTGCACGCCTGCAGCCCTTCGCCCGACACGAGCCGATCGACCGCGCGCACGGCCGCCTGCGGCCAGCTGCGCGCATGAATCGCGCCCCACGTGTCGCGCGCGTCGTCGCAGATCTGGATGCTCGGCATGTCGCTGCCCGTCGTGTCGCCGAAGATCGGGAACAGCCCGTTGTCGTCGATCTCCGGTTCGCGCAGCGCGGGCGCCCACCACAGCGGGCCGTGCGGCGACGCGAGCGTCCACGTGCCGGCGTCCGTCGTCAGCGTGATGCTGAACAGCAGGCTCATCCGGCCGTCGTCGGCCGCCGCCATCTCGTTGTGCACGCGCAGCGACACCGGCGTTTCGGCGAGCACCATCGCGCATTCGCGCATCGACGACAGTGCCGGCCCGATCGGTTCGACCGACCACGGGCCCACGCCCTGCAGCGCGGCCGCGAGCACGTCGAGCGCCGCGAAACTGGCCTGCACCGAGCACACGACATCCGCATGCACCGGCGCACGCGTTTCGCGCAGCCGTCGCGCAACGGCGATGAAGCGCGAGACGACCGGCAGGTTCGGATAGAAGCTGTTGAGCAGGCAGCGGCGGCCATGACGCGACGCGGTGCGCAGCACGCGATCCCATTCGTCGGGCAGCAGCGGATGCTCGATCACGACATCGATTCCGCGTTCGAGCAGCCGGCACGCGAGCGCAGCCCCGTCGGCGCCGCGCGCCGCGCCGCCGACCGCGACGCATGCGACGCGCACGTCCTCGGGCAGCGATTCGGGAGAATCGAACACGGGTGCGCCGACACGCGCGGCCAGCGCGGCGGTGCGCGCGCTGCCCTGCCCCAGGATGCCCGCGACGCGATAGGCGCTGGATGCAGCGAGGCCCGCCGCATAGAACTGGCCGAAGCGGGAGCCGGCCACGACGACCGGCAGCGGATGGACCTTCATTGCGCCTCCTTCAGGCGGGTGTCGACGAACGCTGCATTCAGGCAGTCGAAATGACCGCCGGGGATATCGACGGCCGTGATGCCGCCGAGCGCCTGCGCCGTCCAGTATTCGGTGAGCGCCGCGCGCTGCTGCGGAATCAGCGGGTTGCAACGCTCCGGCACGAACAGCCGCAGCGCACCCGCGTAGGGCGCGTCGCCGGCCCAGTGGCTCGCCTGCACCGAATGCATGAAAAGCCGGTACAGCCGCTCGCGTTCGTCGAGCAGCGGATGCGCGACCTCGTCCTGCATCGACAATCCGGCGGCCGCACGCAACACGCGGCGGCGCAGCGCGTCGAGCGGCTCGCAGCGATCGCCGAAAATTTCCAGCTGTGCCTGCAGGCTGCCGGCCGCGAGACGCGCGGGGTCGGCCTTCAACGCATCGGCGAGTGCATCGGCCAGCACGTACGTTTCCGGAAACCCGAGCGCGTCGAGCGGCAGCCCGAGCGTGGCCGCGAAGTTGAACAGCACGAGCCGTTCGTCTTCGATCAGGTACGGAATCCGGAAGCTCGACACGATGTCGAGCGTGCGTACTTGAACGCCGAGCTGCACCAGCGACTTCGCCATGTCGAGCGCGACCAGCCCGCCCGAGCAGTAGCCGAGCACGTCGACCTCGCGCACGCCGGTGCGCCACAACGCATCGGCATAGCGACGGCCGAGTGTCGCGTTCAGATGGCGTGCCGGCACATCGAGATAGTCCTGTGCGTCGCGCACCGCGAAGCCGAGCACCGGGCCGAGCCTCGCGAGTGCCGACATGACCGGTCGATACGCATGCACGGTGCCGAGCCCTTCGTGCACGATCACGCGCGGCACGCCTTCGCCCGGCGCGAGCGGAATCGGGCGCACGTCAGCGCGCACGCGGGGCGCAGGCGCATGAATGACCGTTGATGCGTGCGTCGTGCGCATTGCAGCCGGTGACGTCGCGGCCGCCTGCTGCTCACCCGCATCGCGCAGGCATTGCGCGAACGCAGCGGGCGTCGGCTGCGCGAGCACCCAGCGCAGCAGCCGATCGAACGGATGCGCTTGTGCAAGCGGTTCCTCGCCACGCAGCCGCGACACGAGCTGCGCGATCAGCAGCGAATCACCGCCCGCGGCGAAGAAGTCCTGATCCGGCGTGACGTTGCGCGTATCGAGCACGGCTTCCCACAAGCCGATCAGCCGCGCCAGCAGCGGATCGGCGGCGGCCTGCGTGTTGGCCGGCCGAGCGGCCGCCGGCTCCGGTTCGCGGATGTCGGCGATGCCGGCCAGCGTACGGCGGTCGATCTTGCCGTTCGCGGTCACCGGCAAACGGTCGAGCACGCGCAATTGCGACGGCACCATGTAGCCCGGCACACGCTCCGCGACGAATGCCAGCAGCGCGTCCGGCGCGATGCGCGCCGCGCCGCGCTTCACGTGCGCGAGCAGGATGTCGTAGCCGAGCGCATCGAGCGGCGTGCCGGGCGCCACGCAACCGAGCGCGCAATCGCCACCCTCCGACTGCAACCATTCGAGCCACTGCGCGCGCGGCACGAACAATCGCGCCGACTCGGCACGCGCGTCGTTCGGCGTTTCCATCATCAACCCCTGGCTGATGCTGATCTCCGGATGCTCGGTCGTCAGTTCCTGGATCACCCACCACGCATCGGCCGCCGACAGCGCGCGCAGCCCGGCGACCAGCGCGACCGTGTCGCGCGCATTGTTCAGCGCGCCGGAGCTGATCGTGACGTCGATCGAATGCGGCGCGATGCCCTGCGCGTCGAATGGCGCGTTCATGTCGAACCGCACGAACCGCATCCACGGATACGCGGCAAAACGCTCGCGCGCCGCCGCGAGGAAATAGCTCGACACGTCGCTGAACAGGTAGTCGATCCGCGCGCCCGCTTCGACCAGCGGTGCAAGGGCGTCGACGATCGACCGCGTCGCCGCGGCCGTTCCCGCGCCGATCTCGAGGATGCGCCATGGGCGCTGCGGCTCGCGCGCAACGATCGCACGCACGGCCTGTGCCATCCCGTTGTGCAGTGCGTGCGCATGTTCGCCGTCGCTGTACATCGCGTCGGCGATATGCGATGCGCCTTCCGGGAACATCAGGCCAGCCGGCGACACGCTGCCGTCCACCTGCACGTCGATGCATCCTGCGCTGTCGCGGAAATAGTCGACGAGGACGGCCGGCCACAGATCCGGCGACGCATCCTGCGCAAACGCGTCCCAGCATGCGTGCGCGTCGGCGTGGCCGGCATCGGGCCGCAGACGCCAGCCGCCTGCTTCGGCATCCGCGTGCAGCACGCCGTGCTTGTCGAGCATCGCGAGCCAGTGGCGCAGCAGATGCTGTCGCGCCGCCGGCACGCGCAACCGTTCGCACAACGTCGCGAAATCCGTCGCCGCGTCATCGGTCAGCGCACCCGCCGGCACGATCCACGCAGCCAGCGACGCAACGCAGGCCGCTTCGAGCCGGGCGACCGACCGCGCCACGTCCGCATGCGCAGGCCAGCGCGCGGCGTCGAACGCCGTACGCACGTGCTTCGCGATCTCGTGCAGCGCGTCGTCCTGCGCCGACGGTGCCGGTTCCGTGCCGTGCAGCGACGCGAAGCTCGCGAGCCGACGCTCCGCGCCTTCGCCGAGCACGATCGTCGCGGCCGCGCCAACGAGCGGATGCGCGGTCAGCGCTGCATCGATCTCGGCCAGCTCGATCCGGTAGCCGCGGATCTTCACCTGATCGTCCTGTCGCCCGAGGAATTCGAGCGAACCGTCGGCGCGCACGCGGCCAAGATCGCCGGTGCGATAAAGCCTGCGCCCGTCGCGATGACGGATGAAGCGTTCGGCCGTACGCACGGGATCGTTCGCGTAACCGGTCGCGAGCCCCACGCCGCCGATATGAATCTCGCCGCGCACGCCGGGCGGGCACGGCCGGCCGAGTGCGTCGAGCACTTCCATCGTCTGCCCGGTCAGCGCGCGGCCGTATGGAATGCTGGCAAGCTGCGTGTCCGCCGGACGGATCGGATGCTCGATCGACCAGATCGATGCCTCGGTCGCGCCGCCCAGGCTGAACAGTGCGCTGTCGGGCCAGCGCCGCCACCAGCGCGTGGGCAGCGTCACCGGAATCCAGTCGCCCGACCACAGCACGCGGCGCGGGCCCGGTACATCGAGCGCCGGTTCGCCTTCGAGGTAGTCGATCAGCATCTGCCCTTGCGCGGGCACCGAGTTCCACACCGTCACGCGATGGCGCACCATCAGCTCGGCCCAGTGCGACGGATCGTTGCCGCGCGCCGGATCGGGCAGCACGATGCACGCGCCGCGCGCGGTCGCGCCGAAGAAGTCGTAGACGGACAGGTCGAAGCTCAGCTCGGCAAGGCCGAGCACGACATCGCCGTCACCGACTTCGTGGCGTGCGCTGATGTCGGCAAGCGTGTTGCACACGGCCGCGTGGCTCAGCATCACGCCCTTCGGTTCGCCGGTGGAACCCGACGTATAGATCACGTACGCGAGCGCGTCGCCGTCGATGTCGCGCGCCGCACGCGGCGGCCATTGCGGATCGAGCGGCAACGTATCGATATCGATGCGTACGCAACCGTCATGTTCGAACGCGAGCGCCTGCACGCTGACGACCGCACGCACCCGCGCATTGCGCAGGATTGCCTGTTGCCGCAGCGCCGGCTGGCGACTGTCGACCGGCACGTACGCGGCGCCCGCCTGGACGATCGCGAGCACGGCCGCGAGCTGGTGTGCGCACTTCGGCATCAGCACGGCGACGGTGTCGCCCACGACGACGCCGGCCTGTTCAAGCGCAGACCGCAGCGCCGCCGCATGCTGCGCGACGTCGCGATAGGTGCGTGCCCCCTGCGCATCGATCACCACCGGCGCATCGGGCGTACGCAACGCCTGCGCGGCGAAGCCGGCCGCGATATGCGTATCCGCATCCGGATGGACCTCGGCGGCGGGCGCGGCGGACGGCAGCACGATGTCGCCCGTACGCGACCACCATTCGGCATCCGCAGCGAGCCGGCCCAGCAGCGCGACGTACGCATCGAACATCGCCACGGGCATCCCGTCCGGAAACAGGTCGTCGCGGACGTCCCAGCCGATTTCCAGACCGCCGAACTGGTCGGTCACCTGGCAGTCGAGCCAGACCTGCGGCGTCTGGCTGATCATATGGAGAGGCGGCTCGGCCCGGCCCGCGTGCTCGCCGAGCAGGCGGCCGACGCTGCCGATGCCGCTCGTGAACACCACCGGCATCAGCGCCGCATCCTTGCCGCGCCGCCGCGCGAGTTCGCGCATCACGTCGACGCCGGTAAACGCGCGATGGTCGAGGTCGTCGAACATGCGTGCGCCGATCGTGCGGGCGCGCTCGACGAAATCGCCCCCTTGCGTCGCGTCGACGGCAAGCAGGCTCAGTGCGGTGAAATCGCCGAGCACCGCGTCGATGCGCGGATGCACGGGCGGCCGGTTCAGCACCGTCAGGTTCAGGCAGAACGCGGGCGACTGGCTCCAGCGGCCGACGACTTCGGCGAACGCGGCCAGCGCGACACTGGCCGCGCTCAGCCCGAAGCGGCTCGCGTAGCTGCTCAGCGCAGCCCATTGCGCACGATCGAGCCGTGCATGCCGGTGCGTGAAGCGCGGCCGTGCGTCGGAACGCATCGCGGGTACCACCGGCAGATCGGGGCGCGCCGGCAGATCGTCGATGCGCGCAAGCCACCACGCCTTGTCGCGCGCATGATCGGCGCGCGTACCGGCGTGAGCTTCGTTGACGACGTAATCGCGGAACGTCGCATCGAGCGACGCGGGCTGCCATTGCGGATCGTCGTAACGACGCCGCCATTCGGCGAGCAGCAACTGCAGGCTCGCGTAGTCGATCAGCGTGAAATCGACGGACAGGTGCAGCACCGTGCCATCCGGCCCAAGGCTCACCTCCGGCTGCAGCACCGGCCAGCGGTCGAGCGCGTGCACCGCGTGGTCGAGGCGTTCGCGCACACGCTTCACATGCGCGTCGAATGCGTTCGCGTCGGCGTCTCGCAGGTCATGCACCGCGAGCGGCTGCCACGGCACGTCGGGCAGCACGCGCTGCCATGCGTTGTCCTCGACGATCGCGCGCAGCATCGGATGCCGCGCGACGCACGCATTCCATGCAGCCTCGAAGCGCACGCAGTCGAGATTCGCGGGTTCGCCGTATTCGACGTACAGATGGCACGCATTGCCGCCGAACTCGAAGGATTCGTGCCGGCCGAGCACATATGCGGCCTGCACCGGCGTCAGCGCGAACCGCTCGTACCGGCGCGCCGGATCGCTGCGCCACGCGCCGTCCTGCAGGAAGCGGACGAACGCGTCGCGTTCGGCCTTGATGCGCGCGGCCAGGTCCGCATCGAGTGCGCCCGCCGGCGCGCGATAGCGCAACTGGCCGCCGTCGTCGCACCACAGTTCGATCTGGCGTTCGCGGCAAAGATCGAGCACGTCATCGAAACTCACAGCACACCCTCCTCGATCGTTGCAACGGACGCGTCGCCGTCGGCCTGCGAGGCAGACGCAGCCGGTGCGGCCTCATCGAGCTGCGCGGCAAGACCCGCGAGCGTCGGCTGCCGGTAGAACGCGGCCATGCCGACCCGCACGCCCAGCCGCTCGCGCAGTTGCGCGAGCAGGCGCGTCGCGAGCAGGCTGTCGCCGCCGAGCGCGAAGAACGTCGCGTCGCGCGCGTTCGCCGGACGGCCGAGTGCGTGCTCCCAGCACGCGAGCAGCGTCGCCTGTCGTTCGTCGGCTGGCTCGAACGCGTCATGTGCGGCGGGCGTATCGCCGAGTGCCCGAGCGAGCGCATCGCCTACCGCCCGTCGATCGATCTTGCCGTTCGCGTTGAGCGGCCAGCGCGCGATGCACCACAGCGCATCGGGACGCATCGCATCGGGCAACCGGTCGCGCAGCCAGTCGGCCAGCGCCGCCTGCGCGGCCGGTTCGCCGACACGGCGCGCATCAATGCAGGCAAACGCGGTCGAACGCCAGCTCCGGGAATCGTCCAGCGCAAAGCCGCACGCGTGTGCCGCCGACGCCAGCGCATCGTGCGCAAACGGCCGTGGCAGTGACGCATCGCCCGTCACGCCCGCGACGAGCTCACGCAGCGGCGAATCGCGCAGCACGTCGGCGAGCAGCAGGCGGCCATTCTCCGCAAGCAACGCTGCTGCGATTCGGAACGTCTCTCTTGGATCGTCACGCAGGTGCGCGGCCGCGAAACTGATCACGCAATCGAACCGGCCGAGATGGCGAGCGGGCAGCAAACTGTCCTGCATCGCCTGCAACGTCGGCATCGTGTGTGCAAAGTACGCCTGCGCGTTGTGCAGCAGACCCGGCGACGCGTCGAACAGCGTCACGTCGAAGCGCGGATCGTCGAGCGCGCCAAGCCCCGCATCGAACCATTGCCCGGCGCGCGCGTCGAGCACCGCGACCCGCAGCGGTTCGGTGCGCGCAGCGGCCTGGGCCTGCAGCGCATCGCCAAACTCGCGCAGCGCGCGTGCGCCATCCGGCAGACGCGCCGCGAACGCCAGCGGTGCAATCCGCGGATCGAGCGGCACACGCTGCGCGGCGCCTTCAGGATCGGCCGCGAGCGCGCGCAGCGATCCGGTCAGGTCGTCGAGATCGGCGGCATACCAGTCGAGCAGATCGAGCGCGCCGTCGATGGAAATCGATACGTCATCCTTGGCATGCCAATGCGCACGCAGCGAAGGCGGCAAGCCCGTATCGCCGTCGAGCAGCCTGTCGGCGACTGCGCGTGCAACGGCTGCTTCCGCGTGCACTGTATCGGCAACGTCCGCTTCCACGAGCGCGGGCGATGACAGCGCTGCATCCGATGCGCAATCGGCCGGCACGAACGCCGCCGCGATACGCGCGGCTTCGCCGCCGACGACGCTCGCACACGCACCGTCGATCTGCGGATGCGCGGCCAGCGCGGCCTCGATCTCGCCCAGTTCGATCCGGTGCCCGCGCACCTTCACCTGGCGATCCTCGCGCCCCAGGAATTCGAGCGTGCCGTCGGGCCAGTAGCGGCCCCGGTCGCCGGTGCGATACCAGCGGCCCGACGCCTGCTGCACGAAACGCTGCGCGGTCAGCTCGGGATCGTTCCGGTAGCCGCGCGCGAGGCTGTCGCCACCGATCAGCAGTTCACCCGGCACGTAATCCGGTACATCGCGGCCATCGGCGTCGATGATCCGATAAGCCTGCCCCGGCAGCGGCCGGCCATACGGAATCGAGCGCCAGTGCGGCGGCACGTCGCGCACCGACTGCACGTTCGACCAGATACCGGCCTCGGTCGCGCCGCCGAGCGCATGGAAAGCACAGGCGTCGCCGCACCGTGCGCGCAGGCGCGCCGGCAGGTCGAGCGCGATCCAGTCGCCGGACAGCAGCGCCGCGCGCACGCTGCGGCACGCGTCGGCCGCGGCCGGCACCGCCAGCGCCATTTCCAGCAGCGCGGGCGCCGAATTCCACAGCGTCACGCGATGCTGTGCGATCAGCTCGATCCAGCGCGCCGCGTCGCGTGCGTCATCCTGGGTCGGCAGCACGAGTTCGGCGCCGGCGCCGAGCACGCCGAACAGGTCGTACACCGACAGGTCGAAATCGAGCGCCGATACCGCGAGCAACCGGTCCGTCGGGCTCACACCGAGCAGCGCATCGATCGCATCGATCGTGTTGAGCGCCGCCGCGTGCGTCATCTCGACGCCCTTCGGCACGCCCGTCGAACCGGACGTGTAGACCACGTACGCGGTGGCCTGCGGTGCGACCGCGAGCGGCACGGCCAGCGGCGCATGCCGCATCAGCGCCGCGACGCCGAAATGCGGCAGCGGCGCATCGGCGAGCGTCGTGTCGCCGATCGCGGCCTTCACGCCCGCCGCGCGTTCGATCAGCGCCTTCCGCGCAGCCGGCTGCGCAATGTCGAGCGGCACGTAGCACGCGCCGGCGGCCAGTACGCCGAA
>NZ_JAAGPB010000349.1:0-9492 GCF_017104585.1 Burkholderia sp. Ac-20392 | reverse complement strand
AGTGCAGCGCCCACGCGAGTGGCCAACACGACATACACTCTTTGCCTCCACGACGCGCTTCCGATCTCTGGTCGTCGAGGCCGCGCCGCGCTCCGGCTCGCTGATCACCGCGCGACTCGCGAACGAACTGGGGCGCGATGTATTCGCGATGCCGGGCTCGATCCATGCGCCGCTCGCGCAGGGCTGCCACGCACTGATCCGCGACGGCGCGAAGCTCACCGCCGCGCCGCTCGACGTGCTCGAGGAATACGGGCTGGGTGAGTCGAAAGCCGCCATGGCAGGCGGTGCGGCGTGTTCCGGGCATCCGTGCGCGGACTCCGGCGACCTCCGCGAAACCGAAGCCATCACTCAGCGTGCCGCTAGCGGGATCATCCACACTGGCGATGCCGTTCCGGCCACCGCGCCCGCCCGAGACGAAGCACCGTCGCCGGCGCCACCGCTGCCCAGCACGCCATCCGAACAGGCCGTACTTGCCGCATTGGGATACGGCCCCGTCACCTACGAATGGCTCGCCGAGCACAGCGGCCTGTCCGACGACGTGCTGCACCGCGCGCTGCTTGCGCTGGAACTGGCCGGCCGCGTCGCCAGCCTCCCCGGCGGACGCTTCGTGCGGCTTGACGCGGCGCGCACCCCGCCCGTGCACGGCGTGCTACATTCCCCCGCATAGGGGCGGCCAGGCCGCCAACGATATCCAAGGAAATCCATGCCCGCGCTGAATCTCGACACCGATGCGGATCGGATCGCCGAGCGCCTCGCCGATCCCGGCACGTTGCTCGTCGCCTGCCTGTGCGCCGAGTGGTGCGGCACCTGCCGCGACTACCGGACGGCCTTCGACCAGCTCGCCGATGCGCATCCGGACGCCTGCTTCGCCTGGATCGACATCGAAACGCATGCCGACCAGCTCGACGATCTCGACGTCGAGAACTTCCCGACGATCCTGATCGAAGATACCCACACCGCGCGCTTCTTCGGCACGGTGCTGCCGCATGCGGCGATCGTCGAGCGGATGCTGTCCGATCTGAGTGCGGTACCCGGTGCGCCGCACGCACCGAAATTGCGCAACGTCCTGGCCGTCGAAGCCTGAATTCGCGAGCCGGCCCGGTAGTTTTGCGCGCATTTGCGCGCCCTGCCGCGCCGGGCGCTTGCCGCCGTTGCGGCCCCCCTCTATGATGAGCCGCTTTTTACACGCTGAGCCGCCATCGCTGCGGCGTGTGCTATAAAGCGGTCGTAAAAGGGACCCACAACCGGCGAACCCGGTCTACCAACACACACCTGTCATGTCCAAAGCACTGATCATTGCGGAAAAGCCTTCTGTCGCGAACGACATCGCACGCGCTTTGGGCGGCTTTACCAAGCATGACGAGTATTACGAAAGCGACGATTTCGTCCTTTCGTCCGCTGTCGGCCACCTGCTGGAAATCGCCGCCCCGGAAGAGTACGAGGTCAAGCGCGGGAAATGGAGCTTCGCGCATCTGCCCGTCATCCCCCCGCATTTCGACCTGAACCCGATCGCAAAAAGCGAGTCGCGCCTCAAGGTGCTCACCAAGCTGTTGAAGCGCAAGGACGTCGACCGCCTGATCAACGCATGTGACGCGGGGCGCGAGGGCGAGCTGATTTTCCGCCTGATCGCGCAGCACGCGAAGGCGAAGCAGCCGGTCCAGCGCCTGTGGCTGCAGTCGATGACCCCGCAGGCGATCCGCGACGGCTTCGCGAACCTGCGCAGCGACGCGGACATGCTGCCGCTCGCCGACGCCGCACGCTGCCGCTCGGAAGCCGACTGGCTCGTCGGGATCAACGGCACCCGCGCGATGACCGCGTTCAACAGCAAGGGCGGCGGCTTCTTCCTGACGACAGTTGGTCGCGTTCAGACGCCAACGTTGTCGATCGTCGTCGAACGCGAAGAGAAAATCCGCCGCTTCATCCCGCGCGACTACTGGGAAGTGAAGGCCGAATTCGCATGCGCGGGCGGCTTCTACGAAGGCAAGTGGTACGACCCGAAATTCAAGCGCGACGAATTCGATCCGGAAAAGCGCGACTCCCGCCTGTGGAGCCTGCCGGCTGCCGAAACGATCGTCGCCGCATGCCGCGACCAGGTCGGCACGGTCTCCGAGGAATCGAAGCCGTCGACGCAACTGTCGCCGCTGCTGTTCGACCTGACGAGCCTGCAGCGCGAAGCGAACGGCCGTTTCGGCTTCTCCGCGAAGAACACGCTCGGTCTCGCGCAGGCGCTGTATGAAAAGCACAAGGTGCTGACCTACCCGCGTACCGACGCGCGCGCGCTGCCGGAAGACTACCTGTCGACGGTCGAGTCCACACTCGAGATGCTCAAGGAGAGCAACAACTACCTGCCGCATGCGAAGCAGGTGCTCGACAAGGGCTGGGTGAAGCCGAACAAGCGGATCTTCGACAACTCGAAGATCAGCGACCACTTTGCAATCATCCCGACGCTGCAGGCGCCGAAGTCGCTGTCCGAGCCGGAGCAGAAGCTGTACGACCTGGTCGTGAAGCGCTTCCTCGCCGTGTTCTTCCCAGCCGCCGAATTCCGCGTCACGACACGGATCACCGAAGTCGCGGGCCATCACTTCAAGACCGAAGGCAAGGTGCTCGTCGAGCCGGGCTGGCTGCAGGTGTACGGTCGCGACGCCGAAGGCGCGGACGCGAACCTCGTGCCGGTGCAGAAGAACGAGAAGGTGAAGACGGACGAAATCGCCGCCGTCGCGCTCGTCACGAAGCCGCCCGCACGCTACTCGGAAGCGACGCTGCTGTCCGCAATGGAAGGCGCGGGCAAGCTCGTCGAGGACGACGAACTGCGCGAGGCGATGGCCGCAAAGGGCCTCGGCACGCCAGCCACGCGCGCGGCGATCATCGAAGGCCTGCTCGGCGAAAAATACCTCGTGCGCGAAGGCCGCGAACTGATCCCGACCGCGAAGGCATTCCAACTGATGACGCTGCTGCGCGGGCTCGGCGTGAAGGAACTCACCGCGCCCGAGCTCACCGGCGAATGGGAATACAAGCTGTCGCAGATGGAGCGCGGCAACCTCGGGCGCGAAGCGTTCATGCAGGAAATTGCCCGCATGACGCAGCAGATCGTCAAGCGCGCGAAGGAATACGATTCCGACACGATCCCCGGCGATTACGCGACGCTCGAGACGCCATGCCCGAATTGCGGCGGCCAGGTGAAGGAAAACTACCGCCGCTTCGCGTGCACGAAGTGCGAGTTCTCGATCTCGAAGATCCCGGGCAGCCGGCAGTTCGAGATCGCGGAAGTCGAGGAGCTGCTGCGCGAGAAGACGATCGGCCCGCTGTCCGGCTTCCGCAGCAAGATGGGCCGCCCGTTCTCGGCGATCCTCAAGCTGTCCTTCGACGACGAGACGAAGAACTACAAGCTCGAGTTCGATTTCGGCCAGGATACCGGCGGCGAGGAAGGCGAGGCGCCCGACTTCTCCGCGCAGGAGCCGGTCGGCGCATGCCCGAAGTGCAAGGGTCGCGTGTTCGAGCACGGGATGAGCTACGTGTGCGAGCACTCGGTGGCCAACCCGAAGACCTGCGACTTCCGCTCGGGCAAGGTGATCCTGCAGCAGGAAATCACGCGCGAGCAGATGGGCAAGCTGCTTGCCGACGGCCGCACGGATCTGTTGCCGAACTTCAAGTCGTCACGCACGGGCCGCAACTTCAAGGCCTTCCTCGTGAAGCAGCCCGACGGCAAGATCGGCTTCGAGTTCGAGAAGAAGGAGCCGAAGGCCGCCGCCGCGAAGAAGACGGCAAAATCGGCGACGAAGGATGCCGAAACCGTGACGGAAGGCGCCGAAGAGAAACCGGCACCGGCTCGCAAGACCGCCGCCCGCAAGACGACGGCGCGCAAGACGGGCTCGTAACGGCCTGACGGCCGGGGTTCTCCCGGCCACGCCGAATTCCGGCAGGCAGCCATAAAAAAACGCGGATCGAGCAATCGATCCGCGTTTTTCTTTGCGCCGGCGGCAACCGCCGCCCGGCCATCGCGCCGTTACAGCGGCGACGGCACCGCGACGCGCGGGCGCGGCGAACGCGGCAGGCGCGGCGACAGGTTCGGGTCGGCCGACTCCGGCTGCTCCGCACGCGTCTCGACACCGATCGGCGCAAGCGCCGAATTCTGCGCGGCCCACTGCTCGCCCATCGTCGCATCGGTCGAGTGGCTGAAATGCTCGACGAGGTGGTCGATGAACGTGCGCACCTTCGCAGGCAGATGGCGCCGGCTCGGGTAAGCGATGTTGATCTCGACCTGCGGCAGCCGGAAATCCGGCAGCAGCCGCACGAGTGCGCCACGCGCGATGTCGCCGCCGATCAGGTAGCTCGGCAGGATCGCGACACCCATCCCGAGCAGCGCGAACTGGCGCAGCATCGCGGTGTTGTTCGCGACGATCACGTTGGTCGGGCGCACGCGTACTTCGCCGTCCGGCCCCGTGAACACGCGCTCGTCGCCCCAGTATTCGGTCGGCAGGCTCAGGCTCGGGTGCTCGGCGAGATGCTCCGGATGGGTCGGCACACCGTGCTTCTCCAGGTAGCTCGGCGTCGCGCACACGGTCATGCAGCCGGTGGTCAGGCGCCGCGTGACGATGCTCGCGCTGCGCATCTGGCGCGTGACGACAATGCCGACGTCGAAGCCTTCCTCGACGAGATCGACCTGCCGGTCGACCAGCGTGAGATCCGGCACCACTTTCGGGAAATTCTCCGTGTACGACTGCAACACGGGCGCGAGGTTATGCAGGCCGAACACGACCGGCGCAACGATGCGCAACGTTCCGACCGGCTCGTGATTGCGCGCAACGACCATCTGCTCGACGTCCTCGAGCTCATCGAGGATCTGGCGAGCACGCTCCAGATAGACCTGGCCTGACTCCGTCAGGGAAAGGCTGCGCGTGGTGCGGTTCAGCAAACGCGTGCCGAGCCGGCCTTCCAGATCGGCGACGTGACGCGTCGCGACCGCGTTGGAGATATCCATTGCACTCGCGGCCCGCGCAAAACTGCCGAGATCTGCAACCTTGACGAACACGCGCATCGACTGCAAATGATCCATAAACGACTCCTGCCGCTGTTACAACTTCAAAAAGATGAAGCAAATGCGTAATTCTCCTACGACAGCGGAAATGATGCAGAGTTGCTCAACAAGGCCGTTGTTGACGATAAAAATAGTCAAAAATCCTCGCCTTCTGCGGATAGTTGATCCAATTATTCTGATTGGAGCAACAATTGGGTGAACCTCGTCGAGTAAGCGGCCGAATCAGGAAGGACGTATTTGATGCGACACAACAGCGCACCCTTCCGCCCACCGCGCAAGCGGCTCCGGGTCAGGCTGCCGCCAATTGCGGCGGAGCGTAACAACCTGTTAAAAAGACACCATGGCGGCGGCCGACGTAGCATCATGTCGGCCCCGGCCGGGCGGGACGGGTGCGCGACGTGCGCCGCCGCCACCGCCGCTTTCAACGCGCGACACCCGCTCACCATGAAAATTGCCATCCTCGACGACTACCAGGACGCCGTCCGCAAGCTGAACTGCTTCGAGATGCTTGCCGACCACGACGTGAAGGTCTTCAACAATACGGTGCGCGGATTGGGACAACTCGCGAGCCGTCTGGCGGAAGTCGAGGCGCTCGTGCTGATTCGCGAACGGACCCCGATTTCGTCGCAACTGCTCGCCAAGCTGCCGAACCTGCGCATGATCAGCCAGACCGGCCGCATTTCGAGCCACATCGATCTCGAAGCCTGTACCGACCGCGGCATCGCGGTGCTCGAAGGCACAGGCTCCCCGATTGCCCCCGCCGAGCTGACGTGGGCGCTCGTGATGGCCGCCCAGCGCCGCATTCCGCAGTACGTCGCGAACCTGAAGCAGGGCGCGTGGCAACAGTCGGGCCTGAAGACGTCGGCCATGCCGCCGAACTTCGGCCTCGGCCAGGTGCTGCGCGGCCAGACGCTCGGCATCTGGGGCTACGGCAAGATCGGCCGGCTCGTCGCCGGCTACGGCAAGGCGTTCGGGATGAACGTGCTGATCTGGGGCCGCGAGCATTCGCTCGAGGCCGCGCGGGCCGACGGCTATACGGCCGCCGAAAGCCGCGAAGCGCTGTTCGAGCAGAGCGACGTGCTGTCGCTGCACCTGCGCATGCATGACGACACGCGCGGGATCGTCAAGCAGGAAGACCTGATGCGGATGAAGCCGACGTCGCTGCTCGTCAACACGAGCCGCGCCGAACTGCTCGAGGAAAATGCACTGGTCAACGCGCTGTCGCACAACCGTCCGGGGATGGTCGCGATCGACGTGTTCGAAAGCGAGCCGATCCTGCAGGGCTACAGCCTGCTGCGGATGGAAAACGTGATCTGCACGCCGCACATCGGCTACGTCGAGCGCGAAAGCTACGAGCTCTACTTCAGCGCGGCATTCAGGAATATCCTGGCGTTCGACCAGGGCGACATGTCGAGCGTCGTCAATCCGGAAGCACTGACGCCGCGCCGCGTGCGCTGAGCGCAGCGGGTCGCGCCCGCCGCGCGGCCCCGCTTCCTGCTTCCCCCGTCTTCAGGCGGCCACGCGGCCGCCCGTCATCGCACCGACGCGCGTGAGGAAATGCTCGCCGTCGCGCCGCCCGAGGTCGTACGCATGCCGCATCTGCGACGGGCTCGTGTAATCCCAACTCGAAATCGGCACCTTGCTCGACGGCTGGACATACAGCCGCCGCTGCTCACCGTGCGCGACCGTGAACATCTGCGGGCGCGGGTACAACCGCGTGACGAGCACCAGCACGTCGCCCGGCGTCGGGTCGAGCGCGTCGACCGGCACGTTGTCGACCATCCCGCCGTCGAGCACGGGCCGGCCGCCGCGGCGCAGCACCGGCGTGAACGGCGGTGTGCAGGACGACTGCAGGATCAAGTCGGCGAGTTCGTCGACGCGCGTGCAGGCCTGCGCGCGCACGAATTCCGGCCGAAAGCCGAGCGTGCGCCCGAGCGTCGGGTGCAGCGTCTTGCGCACGTACTTCTCGATGTTGTACGCGACGAGGCCGGCGGCCACGGCGCTGCGCGCGCCGAGCCAGCGCGGCACGTGCGACACGCCGATACGGATCTCCGGCGCCGCGGCAAGCTTCGCGAACGGCTCGCCGTAGATGTCGAGCAGCGCCTGACGGTAAATCCGGTAATGCGGGAACACGGGCTCGCGCCCGAACAGGTTGCCCCAGTACGCGTTCTTCCGGTTGTGGCGCAGCGCCTCTTCGTAATAGCGCATCACCCAGGCGGCGTCGCGCGTATACAGCATGCACGCGGTCGCCGCGCCGGCGGAGATGCCGGTAATCACGCGCGGGCGCAAGCCGAGCGCCGGCTGGGCGACGTCCCAGAAGCCGGCCTGCCACCAGCAGCGATTGCCGCCGCCCGCAAAGACGATCTGGTCGAACATCGCGCCGCTCAGCTGACGAGCGCGTAGGTCGACGTCGCGTGAACGGCCATCTTGCCGTCTTCGTCGAACAGCTCGACTTCGCCGAAGACGAGATTGCGGCCCATCCGCAGCACGCGCGCGGTGACGAGCACGTCGCCCTTGCGCACGGGACGCATGAAGTTCGTGTTCAACGATACGGTCGTCATCGGCCGGAACTCGCCGAGCGCGGCCGAGATCGCAACCACCATCGCGGTGTCGGCAGCCGCCGTGAACACCTGGCCGCAGATGATGCCGCCCGAATGGCGGAATTCGCCGGAAAACGGCAGGCGCAGCGTGACGCTGTCGTCGCCGATCGACACGGGGACCAGACCGAGCGAGCGGACCCAGGGGGCCAGCAGGCGATCCAGCAATTCGCGGACTGCGTTTTCGTCCATCTTCGAAAGCCCAGAAAGCGTTGCGCGACCGCCGCGCAACACGTGTGGCGTCATCATACCGGGAGCACGGAATCTGCGATCGCTCGTTATCGGACCGACAGCTGCCGTAGTCGTGACGAAATATTTTCAGGGATTTTGCAGAAAGGGCTTGCAAGGCCTCAAATACCCATGCATAATCTTTCTTCTGTTGGGGGCGTTAGCTCAGTTGGTAGAGCAGCGGACTCTTAATCCGTAGGTCGAGTGTTCGAGTCACTCACGCCCCACCAGGAATTCCGAAGCCCGGTTAGCGAAAGCTAACCGGGCTTTTTCCTTTTCCGCCGCCGCACTCGCGACGCGCGCCCTGTCGCGGTACGCCATCGCACGCCCGCTCCGCATCGTTTCCGCTAGAATCGTCCGACAAATATCACACAACCGGCGCAGGCACTGCCGTTTGCCCGCCGGCACTGAGAGAGCATGGGACGTCAGACATGGAAGCATGTAACCGAGACGCGACCATTCAGAGAGCCTGGTTGCGCCGATATCGGCGAGTCCGTCGAGACACGCCACTCCCAAGATCACGCCGGCATCCGCAGTGCGACGCACGAACCGGATCCGGTCATGCCGGGTAAGGACGCGCTCGTCGCCATGGCGCTCGGCGTCGTGCTGCTCGTGCTGGCCGGCATGCTCGCGGTCACGGAGGGCCAGGCGACCGGCCAACTGGTCAGCGCGCCGGGCACGGTCGTGCGCATCGTGCAGGACAGCGACGCGATGCGCGCGTACCGGCCGATCGTCGCGTACCTCGCGAATGACGGGCAGCGCCGTGAAGTCGCCGGCAATACCGCATCGACCGTCCCCGCCTACGATATCGGCGAGAACGTCGAGGTATGGCTGGACCCCAGCCACCCCGAACGCCCCGCACTGATCGACGATTTCACGCAACGCTGGTTTCCGGCGGCCGTGGCAGCGCTGCTCGCCGTCGCCTCGTTCGCGATCGGCGGCCTCCTGATCGTCGGCGGGCGTCGCCGCCGGACATCCGAGCCACCGCCGGCCCGCTCCGCCCGCAAGCACGCGCGGAGCCGCTGGGATGTCGCGATCGTGCTGATTCCGATCGCGATCGGCACGGGCTTCGTCGCCGGCGCCGGCGCGGCCGGCCTGCGTCAGTGGCAGATCGCCCACCACTACGCACGTTCGACCGGCCATGTCGTCGAGATCGCGAAAAACGCGCGCTCGCCCCGCTCGCGCACGTCGCTGTATTCGGCGATCGTCGCGTTCACGACCGACAGCGGCCGCCAGATCACGTTCGCCCAGGGCTCGGCGGCGTCGCATCCGGGCCTGCGCGAAGGCGATGCGGTCAACGTGCTGTACGACCCCGTCACGCCCGAGCGCGCGGTCGTCGACCGCTTCTGGGATCGCTGGGGCCTCGCGGCCATCCTGTTCGCGATCGGCGCACCGTTCCTCGCGGCCGGGCTGTTCATCGCCGCGACGCTGTGGCCGGAACACCCGGCGCACGAAGCCGCGCCATGACGGGCGCGCGCCGGCCGCGCTCCGTGAGATCGGAAGAGGACACGGCTGAACTCCAGTCACCAATTAACAGCTCGTATGCAGTCTGCTGCTTGAAAAAAAAAACACCACGAGGCAGCGACGAGCCAACACGTCCTCGCACGCAATATTACCGATGCCGTCAATCTT
>NZ_JAAGPB010000348.1:0-9126 GCF_017104585.1 Burkholderia sp. Ac-20392 | reverse complement strand
GGCCCCAAATCCATCCAGGACGGTGTGACGGTCGCACTCGCCGGCCCGCTCTGAACCCTTTGTTTCGCTTTCTTTCGACAGGACGAATCCGATGAAAACCGACGCCGAATCCCATCAACGGATGACCGAACGCCGCCGTGCGGGCCACGAGAAGAAGCAGGCCGCCGCCGTCAACGAAAAGGGCCTGCTGATCGTCAACACCGGCAACGGCAAGGGCAAGAGCACGGCCGCATTCGGCATGGCCGTGCGCGTGCTCGGCCACGGCATGCGGCTCGGTGTCGTGCAGTTCATCAAGGGCGCGCTGCACACGTCCGAGCGCGACTTCCTCGGCGCGGTGGCCGAATGCGATTTCGTGACGATGGGCGACGGCTACACGTGGAACACGCAGAACCGCGACGCCGACATCGCGACCGCGCGCAAGGGCTGGGACGAGGCACGCCGGATGATCGAGAGCGGCGACTACCGGATGGTGATCCTCGACGAGCTGAACACGGTGCTGAAGTACGAATACCTGCCGCTCGACGAAGTGCTCGCGACGCTGGCCGCACGTCCCGGTTCGGTGCACGTCGTCGTGACCGGGCGGCATGCGCCCGATGCGCTGATCGATGCGGCCGACCTCGTCACCGAAATGCGGCTCGTCAAGCATCCGTACAAGGAACAAGGCGTGAAGGCGCAGCGCGGCGTGGAGTTCTGAGCATGCCCGCCTGCCCCGCGCTGTTCGTCAGTGCGCCCGCGTCGGGCCAGGGCAAGACGTCGGTGACGGCCGGCCTCGCGCGGCTGCACCGCCGGCTTGGCCGGCGCGTGCGCGTGTTCAAGACCGGGCCCGATTTTCTCGATCCGATGCTGCTCGAACGCGCGAGCGGTGCACCGGTGCATGCGCTCGATCTCGGGATGGTCGGCGAGGCCGGCTGCCGTGCGCTGCTGGCCGACGCCGCGCGCGAGGCGGACCTGATCCTGATCGAAGGCGTGATGGGGCTGTTCGACGGCACGCCGAGCAGTGCCGATCTCGCGGCCGCGTTCGGCGTGCCGGTCGTCGCGGTAATTTCCGCGAAGTCGATGGCGCAGACGTTCGCGGCGATCGCGTTCGGGCTCGCGCGGTTCCGGCCGGGGCTGCCGTTTCACGGCGTGCTGGCGAATCGCGTCGGGTCGGAGCGGCACGCGGAATTGCTGCAACAGGCACTGCCCGGCGATTTGCGGTGGCTCGGGCACGTGCCGGCCGATGCGGGCATTGCGTTGCCGGAGCGGCATCTCGGCCTGCACCAGCCGAGCGACATCGACGATCTCGATGCGCGCCTCGATCGCGCGGCCGACGTGCTGGCGCAAACGGCGCTTGCCGAGTTGCCGCCGGCCGTTGCGTTCGCGGAACCCGATGCAGCAGCGCCGCTGCCGCGTGCGCTCGCCGGCAAGCGGATCGCGGTGGCGCGCGATGTGGCTTTTTCGTTCATCTATCCGGCGAATCTTGCGTTGCTCGACACGCTCGGTGCGCACGTGCAATTCTTCTCGCCGCTCGCCGACGAACCGGTGCCGGACGATTGCGACGCGCTATTCCTGCCGGGCGGCTATCCGGAACTGCATGCAGCGACACTCGCGGCGAACGCCGCGACCGCGCGATCGATTCACGCGCACGCAACGGCCGGCCGGCCGATCGTCGCGGAATGCGGGGGGATGGTGTATCTGTGCGAATCGCTGACCGATGTGGACGGCGTGACGACGCCGATGCTTGGACTGTTGCCGGGTCGGGCGACGATGCAGCGCCGGTTCGCGGCGCTCGGCATGCAGCAGCTCGATACGCGCAGCGGGACGATGCGTGGGCATACGTTCCACTATTCGCGGCTCGCGACGCCGCTCGAACCGGTCGCGAACGCTGCGCGCCCCGACGGCGCATCGGGCAGCGGCGAAGCCGTCTATCGACGCGATGCGATCGTCGCGACGTACATGCACATGTACTGGCCGTCGAATCCGGAAGCGGTCGTGGCGCTGTTCAGCGGCGACATGATCTAGATCGAACCGGTGGCGGATCGCGTCATCCGACGCGATAGCGATATGGCCCACCGGAACGTCATCGAATCATGTCGCGGCCATCCCCCGTTTCCGGATGACCGATGCAGTTCGACATAGACGCGGCGTGGTCCATACCGCGACCTTCCGTCAAACCAGGAACGACTCCGCCAGCTTCACCCAGTACGACGCGCCGGTCGGCAACGCTGCGTCGTTGAAATCGTAACCGGGGTTGTGCACCATGCAGCCACCCTCCCCGTCGCCATTGCCGATGATCAGGTAGCAGCCCGGCCGCTTCTCGAGCAGGAACGCGAAATCCTCGCTGCCGGTGAGCGGCACCATCCCGTCGATCAGGTTCGCGTCGCCCACCCACTCGCGTGCGACGTTGCGCGCGAACGCGGTCATTTCCGCGTCGTTGACGAGTACCGGGTAGCGGCGCTGGTAGTCGATCGTCGCGGTCGCGCCGAACACGGCCGCCTGCGCATGCACGACTTCCTTGATGCGCGTTTCGAGCAGGTCGCGCACCTCCGGCTTCAGCGCGCGCACCGACAGGCGCATCTGCGCGCGATCGGGAATCACGTTCGGCGCCTCGCCCGCATGGATCGCGCCGACCGTGACGATCGCCATGTCGAGCGGCGACACGTTGCGCGACACGATCGTCTGCAGCGCGATGACGATCTGCGCGCAAACGACCACCGAATCGACCGTCTTGTGCGGCACCGCACCGTGGCCGCCATGGCCCTGCACGTCGACGATCACCGTATCCGACGACGCCATGAACGACCCCGGCAGGAAGCCGAACTTGCCCGTCGGGAAGCCGGGCATGTTGTGCATCGCGAAGATCGCGTCGCACGGGAACAGCTCGAACAGCCCTTCGTCGAGCATCTTCTTCGCGCCGCCGAGCCCTTCCTCGGCCGGCTGGAAAATCAGGTTCAGCGTGCCCGAGAAGCGGCGCTCACGCGCCAGATGCTTCGCGGCCGCGAGCAGCATCGCGGTGTGGCCGTCGTGGCCGCACGCGTGCATCTTGCCGGCGATCTTGCTCTCGTACGGCAGGCCCGTGGCCTCGTGGATCGGCAGCGCGTCCATGTCGGCGCGCAGGCCGAGGCGCTGCGTGCCGTCGCCGACCTTCAGTTGCGCGACGACGCCCGTGCCGCCGAGCCCGCGATGTACCGTGTAGCCCCACGACTGCAGTTGCTCCGCGACGAGGTCGCTCGTCGCGAATTCCTCGAAGCCAAGCTCGGGGTGGGCATGGATGCGATGCCGGATCTCGATCATTTCGTCGGCGAGGCCTGCGGGAATCACGCTGTGCGTCACGGTGTCGTCTCCTGTCCTGTGGGGAATATGCAGGCAAGGATAGTGGGTTCGACGGCAACCGGGCAGACGGAAAGTCGTCGTGGTAGCAACCCGTAGTTGCCGCTGGTTCATCACCCAGGACGAACGTGATCCGATTTTCGGGACGATTGTCACAGGCACGCGCGGTCAGCCGAACCGTGCGTCCATCTTCGGTTTCCGGCTCTCGGAGCGTCGACGGTCAGCCGATGAGGAAATGACAAAATCTCATTTCAATCAATGATTTGCGACGTTTTGTTCACTTTTCACCCGTGCACGATTTTTGCGTACGCCGGCTGAAAAGTGACCACGTTCCGACACGGGCGCATCCTGGCCCGGCCGCGCTCAGGCCGCCCAGTCTTCGAGCGACAACCCGGCGACACGGCCGAACGCGCGGCTGTTATGGGTGACGAGCACCGCGCCGGCCGCGATCGCATGGCCGCCGATCGACGCGTCGTTCGCGCCGATCGGCGCGCCCCGCGTCGCAAGATCGGCACGAATCGCGGCCGTTGCATCGACGGCCGCCGTATCCCACGACAGCACGCCGTCCAGCCGTGAAACAACGGCCGTCACGAGTTCCGCATGCTTCGGCGGCGCCTTCCCGCCGACCGCGCCGAACCGCATTTCGGCATAGGTAATCGCCGAGACGACCTTCACGACGCAGGCCGCGTGGTCCATATCCCGGACGGCCAATGCCCGCGGGCTGCGATGCCGCGCGCCACATCGCGCGGCACCGCGTACCCGCGCCGTCACGGCAATTTGAAAGTGTCGAAGAATGTGTCGCGCTCGATGACGGTGAGCGCCGCGCGCTTGTGCGGGAAGTCGAATTCCTTCAGCGTGTAGAACCCGAGCCGGTGCATGTACGCGATGTGCCGCACGTGATCGACGCGCGGTTCGCCCACGAGCCGCTGCGTGCGCGGTTCGTCGACGAACATGTAGTGCAGCACCCCGCTCCACCATGCATGCAGCTTGCCGGCGCTCTGGAAGCGCGAATCGCCGATCAGCAGGTGCAGCCCGCGGTCGTAGTCGTGCGCGTCGTAGAACGGCGCGAGACGGTCCTCCTTCGCCCAGTAGAACTCGAAATAGCCGAACGGCGTGTCGTCGAAATAGCCGATCATCGGGTGCATGTGCGGATCGGCGAGCCGCTCGGCGAGGTACGCCGCATGCTCGTCGCGCGTGCCGCGCTGGTCCCAGAAATGCGCGACGCGATCGAGATTCATCCAGCCGCTGAACAGGTCCGCGTGCGCATCGACGTCGACGGTGCGCAGGCTGAACGTCATCCCGACCTGCGGCATGTAGCGTGCATAGATCTCGCCGGCCGGCGACGGCGGCCGCACCGGGTGCCGGTGGCCATTCGTGATCACATGGCGCAGCGGCATGCCGCCCGACGCGGGCGCCTTCAGCCACGGCCGCGGGTTCTGCCAGAACGTCGCGCGCGACACGGTGACGCGCAGCGTATCGCCGGCGACCTGCGCGCCGTCGATCACGCCCTCGCGCACCGCACGTGCGACGTACGACGCGACGGCTGCCGCATCGGCGCCGCCGAGCGGCACCGTGATCGTCGCCGCGTCGTAGCGCGTATCGGTGTTGAACAGCGCGACGAACGCCGCGAGCAAACCGTCCGGCGAGTCGTCGGGCCGCCACGCGTCGAGCGTGTGCTCGACGACAGTCAGCGCCTGCCCGTGTGCGGCGCCGTCGAGCGCGGCGGCCACTTCACCTTCGACGGCATCCGCGGCGCCGGCCGGTTTCGTCAACGTGTCTTCCATCACAGTGCTCCCGCGTCATGGCGGTCGGCGAGGACGTGCAGCCCCCGCTCGAGTGCCGGAAACAGGCTGCGCTGGAAGTTGTTCCAGCGCAGTTCGAGAATCGTGTCGTCCGGTGCGATCGGCGTATCGAGCACGTCGCAGATCACCTCGCCGGAATCGATGCCGTTGTCGACGTAGTGGAACGATGCGCCCGTCATCATCACGGGCTCGATGGACGACGTCGCGCCGCTCGCCCAGTCGACCCGTTCGCCGCGCGCGCCATGCAGCGCGTCGAGCGTCGCCCATGCGCCGCGCCGCTGGAACGGCGAACCGTCGGCCGTGATGCCCGGGTGGATGTTGGCGATGCGCCGGTGAAAGCGCGCGCCGGGCCGCACGAGCTCGTCGAGGATCACGAGCAGCCCGTCGAGCACGACGACGTCGGCGTCGAGTTCGAGCAGGCGCTCGAGCAGGCGGCGTTCGAACGCCTGCTTACCGGCCACGCGCTCGCTTGCGTCGCGGGGCAGCCGCCGGTACGTCGACGGAATCGAGCAGAACAGTTCGTCGACCGGCCGGCCCTGCACCGCCAACCCTTCCGGCAGGATCCACGGGCGGCCCGGCGTACGGGCGAAGCCGTAGTCGGCGACTTTCGCGCGGTCGGCCGGCGAACCGTCGTCGTCGTCGACGATCACGCCCTTGAGCGTGTAGCGTTCGCCGAGCGGCGAGTCGTTCAGGCGCTCGACGAGATATTCGAGCGGCGCCTTCATGTAGCGCGTGCCGCCCTGATAAGCGACCGGCTGCCCGGCACGATCGGCCGCGCCGTTGCGCAGCGACTGGATGTAGACGAGATTTTTCTTCGGCATGGATGCGTCGTGGAAAAGCGGACGAAGGCGCCGCGGCCCGCCCGCGCCGGCCACGAAGGCCGGCCGGCGGGCCACGGCGCGCATCGTCACCAGTTGTATTTCGCGGTCGCGATCACGGTACGGTCGGTGCCGAACACGCAGACGTTCGACGACTGGCAACCGCTGATGTAGTGGCGGTTGAACAGATTCGTCCCGTTCACGGCGAAGCGCCAGTTACGCGTGTCGTAGTGCACGCCCGCGTCGAACAGCGTGACGCTCGATACCGTCAGCGAGTTGTCGGCCGCACCGGCCGATGCGCTCTGGTAACGAATGCCGCCGCCGAGACCGAAGCCCGCGAGCGCCCCCGTGTGCCAGGTCCAGTCGGTCCACAGCGACGCCATCTGGCGCGGACGCGGGATGTCGACCGGCCAGTTGTTCAGCGACACGTCGTTGGCCTTCACGTTCTTCACGTCCTGGTACACGTACGATGCGATCACCGACAGGTTCGGCGTGACCTTGCCGGTCGCGCTCAGCTCGATCCCGCGCGAACGCACCTCGCCCGTCTGCACCGACTTCGTGCCGGTCGGGTCCTGGCTCGGCAGCGCGGTCGTGAGCACGTTGGTCTGGTTGATCTGGTAGATCGCCGCGTTCAGCATCAGGTTCTTGCCGGGCGGCTGCCAGCGCAGACCGGCCTCGATCTGCTTGCCGCGCGTCGGCTGCGGCAGCCCGCCACCGACCAGGTTCACGCCGATCAGCGGGTTGAACGACGTCGCGTAGCTGACGTACGGCGACAGCCCGTAGTCGCCCTGGTACGTCAGGCCGACGCGGCCGGTGAACGCCGTGACGTCCGCCTTCGTCGACGTGCCGGCCGCGCGGTCGTCCATCCGCATGTTGACCCAGTCTTCGCGGCCGCCGAGCGTCAGCGTCCAGCGGTTCCACTTGATCTGGTCCTGCGCGTACAGGCCGAACGTGTTCATCGTCGTGTACGTGTTGGTGCGGAACGTCGAGTCAGGCGTGAACACCGCCGTCGTGACGGGCAGGTAGACCGGGTTGTAGATGTTCAGCGGCGGCGCGGCAGCGAGCCATTCGCTGTCGGTCGCGGTCTGGCGGTTGTACTGGAACCCGAGCAGCAGCGTGTGCTGGAGCGGCCCCGTCGCGAAGCGACCCTCGAGGTTGTTGTCGATGTCGAAGCGGCTGTAGTTCATCTGGAACACGCCGGCCCAGCGCGACACGTCGGTCGTGCTGCCGTCGACGAAGCCGTTGCCGAATACCGAGCCGTTGTCGAGCGACAGGTGCATCAGGCGCGTGTTCTGGCGGAACGTCCACGCCGGTGTCAGGTTCCGCTCGAACTGATAGCCGACCGACCACTGCTTCTTGCGGTAGTAGTTGAAGTTCGGATCGCCTTCGTACACGTCCTTGTTGATCTGCCCGTTCGGGTTCGGCAACACCGTGCCCACCGCAGGCAGGAAGTTCGACGAGATATCGCCCCAGTCCTGCAGATACGTGGCCGACAGCGTCAACGACGTATCCGCGTTCGGACGCCAGCGGAACGACGGCGCGAGCGCGACGCGCTGGTCGTTGTTCGGGCCGGTCAGCGCGTTGCCGTCGCGGGCGACGCCGACGAAGCGGTACGCGTACTTGCCGTCCGGGTCGAGCTTGTCGCCGACGTCGATCATGAACTGCTTGCGCGCGTAGTTGCCGATCTGCACGCCGGCCTCGCGTACACGCTCGCCGTCGGCGAGCTTGGTCTGCACGTCGACGATCGCGCCCGGGTCGCCCGCACCGTACAGTACCGACGTCGGCCCGCGCAGCACGCTGATGCTGTCGATCATGTACGGATCGACGCGCCAGCTCGCGAGGTTGATCGTGTTCGGCACCTGCAGCCCGTTCACATACGCGGTCGGCGTGAAGCCGCGCAGCGCCGCGTACCAGTCGGAACGGTTGTCCGAGCCGTACGACGAGAAGCCCGGCACGTAGCGCAGCGCCGCGTTCACGTCGGTCGCGCCGGTCATCTCGATCTGCTGCGCGGTGACGACGTTGATCGTCTGCGGGATCTCGTTGATCGACGTACTGGTCTTCGTACCGGTCCGGCTGCGCTTCGCGACGAGCCCGACCGTACCGTCTCCTTCCGAGGCTGCGTTGACGTTGATCGTCGGCAGCGTGCCGGTCGATGCGCCGGTCGATGCACTCGCCGCCGCACCGTTCTGCGCACTGCTGGTCGACGCCGCTGCGCCTGCGTTCACGGCCGGCGCCGTCTGGGCATGTGCCTGCCCTGCCGCCACACCGAACGCCACGCTCGCCGCGGCTGCGATCGCACGCAAACGCGTGCCTGTTGCCCACTCCATCTTTCTCTGCTCCACTTTTTTCATGCGGTCTCCGACCGCGCCTTTGTCAAAGAGCGAAAGCCATCCGGCCCGCGCTCGCCCCGCTTTCCTGTCGTTTTTCCTGTGATGCCCGGGCCGCGCCTTCTTCATGGGCGGGCGCGATCCCGTCTTCGAGCGACGCGCAGATTTCGTCCGCGCGGCGCGCCAGTACCGACAGCAGCGTGTCGGACAGGCCGTGGCTGTCTTCGCAGCAGCCTTGCAGGTAGATGCGCGGCGCGAAGTGATCGGGCGTCGCGAGCAGGTAGTCGCGCGTCACGTCACCGCGCGCAAGCGCGTCGCCCAGATGCGGCGCGAGCCCTTCGAGCAGCGCCGAATGCGTGTCGCGGCGGTAGCCGGTGGCCAGCACGAGCGCATCGAAGCGCTCGACGCGCGTGTCGCCGCTCATCCGGTCGCGCAGCGTCAACTCGATGCGGCCGTCGGCGGTGCGCGCCGCGCCCTCGATCGCGCTGTTCGCGAGCAGCGCATGACGCGCCGTGCCGTCGATGCGCTGCAGGTACAGCATTTCGTAGATCTGTTCGATCAGCGGCCGGTCGACCACCGCGTAGTTCGTGTCGCGATAGCGCTCGAGCAGCGCGCGACGCGCGTCGTGCGGCTGCGCATAGACGACATCGGTGAACTCGGGGCTGAAGATCTCGTTTACGAACGGGCTGTCGTCCGCCGGCTTCAGTGCGCCGGCGCGCATCACGAGGCTCGCGTCGACATGCGGGAAGCGGCGCGCGAGATCGATGAACACCTCGGCCGCGCTCTGCCCCGCGCCGATCACCGCGACGCGGCGGCGCTCGCCGTCCGGCGACGCGACGAGCCGGTCGATGTCGGTCAGGTACGACGACA
>NZ_JAAGPB010000347.1:0-9327 GCF_017104585.1 Burkholderia sp. Ac-20392 | reverse complement strand
TCGACCGCGTGCGCGTCGAGGTCGAATACCGTCAGCGCGTGGCCGGCTTTCAGCAGGTTGGCGGCCATCGGGCCGCCCATGTTGCCGAGTCCGATGAATGCGATTTCCATGTGCAGGCTCCCCGGGGTCAGCGCAGCGCGATCGTCGTGTTCACGCCGCCGGCCGTCGCGTCGTCGTCGAACCAGCGCGCGGTGACCGTCTTGGTCTGCGTGTAGAACTGCACGACCTGCTTGCCGTACGGGCCGAGATCGCCGAGCTTCGAGCCGCGCGAACCCGTGAAGCTGAAGTAGGGCACCGGCACCGGAATCGGGATGTTGATGCCGACCTGGCCGATGTCGATCTCGCTCTGGAACTTGCGCGCAGCCGCGCCGCTCTGCGTGAACAGGCCCACGCCGTTGCCCATCGGGTTGCGGTTGACGAGCGCGATCGCTTCGTCGAGCGTGTCGGCTTCGAGCACGACCACCACCGGCCCGAAGATTTCTTCCGTGTAGATCGACATGTCGGTCGTCACGCCCGAGAAGATCGTCGGGCCGACGAAGTTGCCCTGCTCGTAGCCGGGCACCTTCACGTCGCGGCCGTCGAGCAACAGCGTCGCGCCTTCCTTCACGCCCGCGTCGATCAGCGACAGGATGCGTTCCTTCGCGGCCTTCGACACGACCGGCCCGACGTCCGTGCCGGCTTCCGCGCCCGCATTGACCTTCAGCGCCTTCGCCTTCTCGACGAGCTCCGGCAGCCAGTCGCGCGCCTTGCCGACCAGCACGACGACCGACGTCGCCATGCAGCGCTGGCCGGCCGCGCCGAAGCCCGCGCCGACGAGTGCGTTGATCGACTGCTCGCGGTGCGCATCGGGCAGCACGACCGCGTGGTTCTTCGCGCCCATCATCGACTGCACGCGCTTGCCGTGCTGGCTGCCGAGGTTGTACACGTGGGTGCCGACCCGCGTCGAGCCGACGAACGAGATCGCCTTGATGTCCGGGTGCGTGCAGAGACGGTCGACCACCGTCTTGCCGCCGTGCACGACGTTCAGCACGCCTTGCGGCACGCCGGCCTCGATCGCGAGCTCGACGAGCTGCATCGTCGACAGCGGATCCTGCTCCGACGGCTTCAGCACGAACGTGTTGCCGCAGACGATCGCCATCGGGAACATCCACAGCGGAATCATGCCGGGGAAGTTGAACGGCGTGATGCCCGCGCACACGCCGATCGGCTGGCGCAGCGTGTAGGTATCGACGCCGCCCGCGACGTTCTCCGCGAATTCGCCTTGCTGCAGCGTGCCGATCGAGCAGGCGTGCTCGACCACTTCGAGGCCGCGGAAGATGTCGCCCTGCGCGTCGGGCAGCGTCTTGCCTTGCTCGGCCGTCAGCGTGTGCGCGATCCGTTCGAGATTGCGGCGCACGAGATCCTGGAACTTCAGCATGATGCGCAGCCGCGCGCCGATCGGCGTCGTCTTCCACGTCTGGAACGCGCGCTGCGCGGACGCGATCGCGGCGTCGACCTCGTCGAGCGTCGCAAACGGCACGCGGCCGATCACTTCCTGCGTCGCGGGGTTGACGATGTCGCCCCATTCGGCGCTTTGCGATTCGACGAACGCGCCGTCGATCAGCAGCTTGGCGGTGGGCAGGGCGAGGGTGGTCTGGGGAACTGCGGCGTTCATGGATGTCTCCGTAAAGCGGTGTGACGATGAAAAGGGTGTCTGCTTCCGCCGCGCGTCCATGTGCGTCGGGCAGCAGGCTGAACTGAAATCGATCGAATGCAGGCCGGCATGCTCACGCGCGTGCCGGGCGCATCAGTGCGGTACACACGAGCGCGAACACGCCGAAGCCGACGAGGTACGCGATCACGTAGTGCGGCTGGCCGCCGCCGGCCTTGAGCAGCGACGTCGCGATCATCGGCGCGAAGCCGCCGCCGATCACGCCGGCGAGCTGCACCGACAGCGAGATGCCGCTGTAGCGGATTTCCGCCGGGAACTGCTGCGCGAACAGCAGCGATTCCGGCGCATAGAGGATCGGGAACACGACGCCGAGGCCGAGCACGATCGCCCACCATGCGTACGACGTCTGCTGCGTGCCGAGCATCATGAAGAACGGTGCGGCGAACATGCACATCAGCACGAGGCCGATCGCGAACATCCGGCGCTGGCCGATGCGGTCGCTCAGGTGGCCGCACAGCGGCATCGTGACGAGCGACAGCGCCGCGCCGGCCGTGATCGCGTGCAGCATCTCGGCCTTCGGCAGATGCAGCTGCTGCGTCGCGTACGCGAGTGCGAACGTGACGACCATGTAGAACCACGTGTTCTCGGCGGCGCGGGCGCCGACGATCGTCAGCACCTCGCGCGGATGGCGGCGCAGCGCGGCCGTCACCGGCGACTTCTCGGCCTTGCCCTGGCGCTGCATCTTCTCGAAGTCGGGCGATTCGGGCACCTTCGCGCGGATGAACCAGCCGAGGCCGACGAGCGCGATGCTCGCGAGGAACGGCACGCGCCAGCCCCACGACAGCATGTCGGCTTCCGGCAATGCGGCCACCGCGGCCATCGCGACCGACGACAGGATCAGGCCGAGCCCGACGCCCGTCTGCGGCAGGCTGCCGAACAGCCCCTTGCGGCCTTTCGGCGCGTGTTCGACGGCCATCAGCACCGCGCCGCCCCATTCGCCGCCGACGGCCATCCCCTGCAGGAAGCGCATCGCGATCAGCAGCGCGGCGGCCCAGTAGCCGATGCTGTCGTACGACGGGATCAGCCCGATGATCATGCTCGGCACGCCCATCAGCAGCAGCGTGATCATCAGCATCGACTTGCGGCCGATGCGGTCGCCGAAGTGGCCGAACACGATGCCGCCCATCGGCCGGCCGATGAAGCCCACCGCGAACGTGCCGAATGCGGCGAGCGTGCCGACGACCGGGTCCAGCGACGGGAAGAAGATGCGGTTGAAGACGAGCGCGGCGGCCGTGCCGTAGAGGAAGAAGTCGTACCACTCGATCGTGGTGCCGGCCATGCTGGCCCAGCCGGCCAGTAGGTAGTGCTTCGCGGTGCGCTCGGGCGCCGGCGCCGCGACTGTCGCATGCTCATCGAGGGTGGATCGCGTCTGCATGGTGTCTCCGTGGTGGTGCCGCGGCTCGTGGTCCGCAGGTCACGGTCGAGTATAGTTATGCGCGGATTCATCATGTACCGATAAAGAAACCGGTTGGATGTGCATTTATGCATATCGACGGCCGGCCCGGAGACTTCAGCCCCTTTTTATCTCGCTCATGCGACACGCCACCGAGCCGGTTTCCGGCAACCTGAACTGGGACGACCTGCGCTTTTTCCTCGAAGTCGCGCGCACGCAGCGCGCGAGCGGCGCCGCGAAGCGGCTGGGCGTCGACTACACGACCGTCGCGCGGCGCATTCGCGCGCTCGAGGCCGCGATGGGCACGCTGCTGTTCGACAAGTCGCGCTCCGGCGGCTTCACGCTGACGGCCGAAGGGCAGCGGCTCGTCGCCTATGCGGACGCGATGGAGACGACCGTGCAGTCCGCGTGCGACCAGGTCGCGAACACGGGCGAGGCGCTGTCGGGCCACGTGCGGATCGGGTCGACGGAAGGGTTCGGCTGCTTTTTCCTCGCGCCGCAGCTCGCGCAGTTTCGCGCCGAGCATCCGCACGTGACGGTCGACCTGCTGCCGGTGCCGCATTTCGTCAACCTGCCCAAGCGCGAGGCGGATCTGGCGATCACGCTCGAGCGGCCCGAGCGCGGCCCTTACGTGGTCACCAAGCTGTGCGACTACCAGCTGCGGCTCTATGCGACGCGCGACTATCTCGCGAACCACGCGCCGATTACCTGCACGGACGATCTCGCGCAGCACGCGTTCATCAGCTACGTCGACGATCTCGCGTTCAGCAACGAACTGCTGTATCTGGACCGCGCGGTGCCGGGCGCGACGGCCGGGCTGCGCACGACGAGCGTGATCGCGCAGTATTTTGCGGCGCTGCAGGGCGGCGGGCTCGCGATCCTGCCGTGCTTCATGGCGGCCACGCAGCCGGCGCTCGCGCCGGTGCTGCCGGACGACGTGGTCGTCACGCGGTGCTTCTGGCTGACGTGCCGCGAGGATCTGCGCAAGCTGCGGCGCGTGACCGCGCTGTGGGATTACCTGCGGGCGGCGGCGGACGCGAATCGCGCGCTGCTGTCGGGCGAAACGGGGACGCTGAGGTTCGTCGGCGAGCCGGAATAGCGCGCGACGTGGCCGCGGCGAAAGCGGCTGTGCGGTTCATTGCGCGAACACGACCCGGCGGCGAACCTGCCGGCAAGCGAAGCATTGAAGCATCGGGGAACCGGGGGCAAGACAGATGGCATGGACGCATGCGGGCAAGGTCTTCGTGGTGTGTGTGGCGGTCTTTGCCGTGGCCGCTTATTGGCTCGCGTCGCGCATGGTGCGCCGCCAGTCCGGCGGCAAGCGCGGTGCGAAGGGGGCGCCGAATCGCGGCGCGGTCGCGTTCTGGTGGCTCGTGTGCTTTTGCCTGGTGTCGCTGTTCTTCCCGTTCGCGTACTGGATCGGCGACGAGTTCTACGTTCTGGCCGTCTCGCCGAAATACGAGGCGACGGTCGTGTCCTACACGTCCGAGTGGGATACCTGCGAGCGCCGCGACAGCGACGGGCGGACCGAACGGTATCAGTGCCTGAAATACACGTCGATACTGGAAGCCGCGCTGCCCGACGGCAAGCGCGTGGTGATGCCGGGCAACGTCCGTTCCGGCGGCGCGCCGGAAATCGGCGAGCGGATCGATGTCGTGTGGCCGCCCGGTGCGGATCAATGGCACGAACGCAGCGTGCGCAGCGTCGGCCTGCTGGCCGGCGGCGCGGTGATGGTCGCGATGATCGGGTACTTCATTTACCTGATCGCGGCGTACGGCGCTGGCCGCAACATCGACCGCGCGGCGCGCTTCGGCGTGGCGGTGGTGATGAACGGGCTCGTGCCGCTCGGCGCGCTGCTGATGGAAATCGGGTTCCTGAGCGTGCCTTACCGCTACTGGTTGAAGGGGAATCCGGAGGCGTGGCCGGTGTGGGTGCTGGCGCTCTGCCTGCTGTTCGCGCTCTCGCTGCTGCCGTTGCTGATCATCTATGCGCGAACCGCCTGGCGCGCGGTCGTGAAGTAACGGAGGTGGCGGGGCGGTTGTGACATCATGTGCGAACCGACAGCCGCCAGGAGACGGTCGTGGAAATTCATTCGCAGTGGACGTTCGATTGCCGGCCCGAGCATGTCTGGCCGCATTTCCTCCATGCCCGGATGGACGATACGCGGCCGTTGCTGTTCCGCCTCGGCGTGCCGAAGCCGGTCAGTTGTCGCGTGCTCGAAGGCGTACCGGCCGTCGGCAACACGCGGCAGTGCACGACCGATCGCGGCACCATCGACCAGCGGATTCTCGTGCTCGACGAGCAGCGCCGGCTGCGTTACCGGATGGTGGCGTCGACGGTGTGGTGCCGCGACTGGGTCGGCCTGCTCGAGGACGAATTCACGCTGACACCCATCGAAGGCGGCAGGACGCGCGTCGAACGGCGCACCGTGTTCAGTGCGCGCGGCCTTTTCAAGCCGGTTCGGCAGATCGGGTTGTGGCTCGCGCTGCAGCAGGCGCACCGGTATGCGGCCCGCAACTGGCGGCGCCTCGCGATGGCGGCGCAGGGGCAGGCAGTCGCGATGGAGCCGGCGCGCTAGGCCTGGCGCGCCGCGGGCGCGTAATAGATTTGCCCGATATCCGTGTCGCGCACCTGGCCGTTGCGTTCGGCCTGGGTGCGCGTATCGAGGAAATCGAGCGTGCACAGCTCCGGTCGGCCCAGCGCCTTCAGGATGCTCGACGTGCGCCACGCCGGCAGCCAGTCGGACCACGACAGCCGCACGCCCACGAGCAGCGCGAGCAGGACGCCCACCGCGAGCGGCCCGCCCAGCAGCATGGCCAGATCGATACCCAGGTCGGAAAAGCCGCCGTCGCTGGTCCATAGCACCAGGATCATGATCGGGATGAGCAGGCAGTTCATGCCGATGAACATCCATTTCCACGCCAGCCACAGGCTGTGCGCGAGGCCTGCCAGCCCTGTGTCGCTGCACGCGTGATCCATGACCATGCGGCGCCGGTCGGGAGACGACAGCGCGAACAGGCGGCCGCGGCGATCGACTACGGCAACCACGTCGTCGCCGACGTTGAAGCACTGCCCGCCCAGGAACCCGCGGTACGACTCGCCGCCGATTTCGATTTCCACCGGAAGCTTCGCGAACAGGATCTTGCCGTTCTTCCCGACGGTCACGTACGCGTTTTCCGAGACGAAAGTCTTGGTCTCGCGCAGGTTCGCGTATGACCACGTCGCCGGATGCTCGACCTTGTCGGCCGCGGCGTTCAACCGGGCCAGGATGAGGTCTTCGTCGGTTTGCTGAAACACCAGCGCGTTGGCCGCGGCCCCGTTGCCGGTGAGTGCGGCCATGATCGGCACCACGTTGTGCGTGAACCAGTAGCCGAGCGATTTCTTGCGGGCTTCAGGGTCGACGGGCGGCACCTGGCGGCTGCCGGCCGTGCCTTGGTCGGGGCGCTCGAGAAAGCGCATCGCGGTCAGTTTGCCTTCGACAAGACGCAGGGGTGACGACATAAGGGTAGGCGGCCGCGACGGGACAGGACAGGGTTTGCGGAGTCTACCAGTCGTCTGTCGTCGCGCCTGACGCGCTCGATGCGCCATCCCGCCGGCGCTGCATCGCGGCCGGCCACGCCGCGATCACGCGCCGGAATCCGGCATTCAACCCGGGCAGCCGAGCCGGTCCGCGAGTTCGTTCAGGTCCCTGACGTCGAAGTCCCACGCGTCGTCGGCTTTCAGGTCGGTCGTCTGGCCCGGCCCGTGTTCGGTCGGCCGCAGCACGAACGCGGTCGACAGCCCCTGCCGGCGCGCGGCCGCGAGATCGCCGTTGTGCGCGGCGACCAGGCACAGCTCGGCCGGTTCGACGCCGAGAATCTCGACCGTATCGCTATAGACCTGCGGCGACGGCTTGTACGCGCGGACGACTTCCGCGCCGAGAATCGCATCCCACGGCAGCCCCGCGCGTTTCGCGACGTCGACCATCAGCCGGATGTTGCCGTTCGACAGCGGCGCGATGATGAAGCGTCGCTTCAGCCGTTGCAGCGCCGCGACGGCGTCGGGCCACGGGTCGAGGCTGTGCCACGCGAGGTTGAGCGCGTCGATATCGGCGTCCGGCACGTCGACGATCCCGTAGCGGTCGAGCGTGCGGACGAGGTTCTCGCGGTGCAGGACGTCGAGCCGCACGTAGCGGCGACGCCCGCTGCGGATTTCCTCCATCGACGGCGAATATTCGGCCCGCCACGCATCGGCGAATTCGAGCGGGTCGAGCGCGGGTGCGTAGCGGTCGAGGAACGCGGCGGCGCCGCGTGCGACGCCGCTTCTCCAGTCGACGATCGTTCCGAAGACATCGAAAACGAGCGCCTTGATTTCGGCAGGGTTCGTCATGGTGATCCAGTGAGGGTCGATCGATGAGGTGTCGAATCGCCGTGCCGCCTGACTGCGCGACGCCGGTTCGGTCATCATTGAATCACGGATACGGAAAGGCGGTTTGGCCGGTCGCGAGGTCGTCCGGTTTGCGCCGCCTCCGGAGGCGCGTGAGTTCTCAATGCCACTTGCGGATCTGCACCTGCACCTTCCCGTCCCGAATCGGCATCACATCGGGACTATCCTCTCCGACTTCGCTCGCGATCAGGTCGTTCAGGCGGCCGTTCATCGCGAGCAGCAGCTCGCCGTGCTGTTTCCGGTCCATCGCGAGATTGCGCATCTCGCCCGGATCGCTCGCGATATCGAACAGCTCGACGTCGTTGCGCGCGAACAGGTCCTCCATCGTCGTCGGCCGGTTGAATTCGAGCGGCGAGAAATAGCGCGTGAACCGGTAGCGGCCGTCGAACACGCTGCGGATCGTGCCGCGCAACCGGAAATCCGGCTGCTGCGCGAGCGCGCGGCGCAGCAGCTCGTCCTCCGGCACGCCTTTCTGGCGCATCGTGCCCAGTTCCTTCAGCATCCATTCGCTGTCGTAGTAGAGCAGCATCGCGTAGTTGAACAGCGTGGCGTCACGTGCTGCGTGCAGCTTTGCCCCGGCCGGCTTCGCGAGCCAGTGCGTCAGGTCGTGCCCTTTGAGCGCGCTGCCGCGGATCGACGCGAGACGCGCATCGTCGAGGCCGGTGAGCCCGAGCAGCGTCGGCGCGATGTCGATGTGCGACGTCAGCGCATCGCACTGCATGCCGCCCGGATACGCAGGATGGCGGATCACGAGCGGCACGTGGTTCTGCGGCTGGTACGCGGTGGCGCCCTTGCCGACGAGCTGGTGCGCGCCGATGTGATCGCCGTGGTCGGCCGTCATCACGACGATCGTGCGTTCGTCGAGGCCGAGCGCCTGCAGCGACTGCAGCAGGCGCACGACGTGCGTGTCACAGTCGCGCACGCAGTTGAAGTAGTTGTCCTGATAGATGCGCAGGCGTTCGTCGGTGAACGGATAGCGCCCGACGAGGTTCGCATGCGCGGCGTTGAACATCCCGTGCGCGGGCGGCCGCCCCGGTTCGTCGTACGGTTGCCGCCGCGATGCCGCGAGCGGCTCGTCGTGCCACGACGTGCGATACAGCGCGTCGTTCGGCGGCGGCGCGTTGCCGAGCATCGGGTGGTTCGCGTCCTGCACCGTCGAGCCGTTCGTGTCGGTGTTCACGAACATCGCGTCGTGCGGGTTCACCAGATTCACCGCGAGGAACCACGGTTTGCCTTCCTTCGCGAGACGCGGCGCGTGGTTGCGCATCCAGCTCACCGCGGCCTCGGCCGTGATCCCGTCGTACTGGTAGCCGCCGCGCACCATCCCGATCAGGTCGCCCACGCCGAAATAGTCGTCGAAACCGTACGACCGGATCGTGCGGTTGTAGTCGGCCACCGGCGCCGTGTACGGGCTTGCGGTTTCGTGCATCGACGCGCTCAGGTGCCACTTGCCCAGATACGCGGCGTAGTAGCCGGCGTCGCGCAGCATGTGGCCGACGGTGCGCACGTCCGGCGACATGTCCTTCTGCCAGGGCACGCCCGCGTTGTCGAGCACGCCGGTGTGCTGGATGTGCTGCCCGGTGTACACCGTCGAGCGCGACGGCGAGCACACGCACGCGGCGATCTGGTGGTGCATGAACGTGATGCCGTCGCGGCGCAGCGCTTCGCGGCCCGGCACCGGAAACGGCCAGCGGTCGAAGTGGCGCTCCTGGTCGGTCAGGATGAACAGGATGTTGTAGCCGGCCGGCGGCGCGGCGGGCGCGGTCGTCGCGCCGTGGAACGCGGGTGCGGGATCGAA
>NZ_JAAGPB010000346.1:0-9214 GCF_017104585.1 Burkholderia sp. Ac-20392 | reverse complement strand
TTCGAGGCGGACCGGGCGTCGAATGCCGCGCCGGCCGCGCGGCCCGGCACCGCCGGCAACCTGAGCGCGCGCGAGATCGAGATCCTCGATTACGTCGCGCGCGGCCTGTCGAACAAGGAGATCGCCCGCGCGCTGCGCGTTGCGCCGGAGACGATCAAATGGCACCTGAAGAACATCTTCGAGAAGCTCAACGTCACGTCGCGCATCCAGGCCGTACGCAGCGGGCTGGCGCTCGATGCGTCGTCCCGCACGCGCGTCGGCGACGAATAGACGGTGGCGGGCGGCGCGCCGGCGTTGCCCCGGCGCGCCGGGCTCATCGATGCGCGTCGAACGCGGACACGATCTCGTCGATCGTCGCGCGGATACGCGCGGTGTGGCGCAGGTCGCGATGCGTGACGAGCCAGACTTCGTACGGTGCTTCCCGCGTCTGCGCGGGCCAGATGCGGGCGAGGCCGTCGCGTTCGCCCATGTGCACCGGCACTTCGCCGATGCCGAGGCCCGAGCGCAGCGCGGCGCGCATCATCAGGCTCGAATTCATCCGCCCGACGATGCGCCCTGCCGCGATCGGCTCGCCGGCGATCGCCGGCTTCCGGCTCGCGTCGACATACGGCTGGTAGACGACCAGGTCGTGCCCCGCGAACGCGCTGCCGCGCACTGGCTCGCCGTGCCGTTGCAGATAGTCGTGCGAAGCGAACAGGCCCATGTCCCAGCAGGCGAGGCGGCGCGCGACGAGATCGGGGTTGTCGGGCCGCACGGTGCGCACCGCGATGTCGGCCTCCCGTTTCGCCAGGTTCAGGACTTGAGTCGCCGTGTTCAGCGACACGCATACGTCGGGATGCTTCGCATGCAGCCGCGCGATCGACGGCATCACGAATTCGAGCGCGAGCGCATCGGTCGTCGTGATCTTGACCTCGCCGGCGAGCCGCCGGTCGACGCCCTGCGTCAGCCGGACGAGCTCGTGTGCATGCTGCTCCATCGCCTCGGCGGCGCGCAGCGCCAGCTCGCCGACCGGCGTGGTCAGGTAGCCCTTCGACGAGCGCAGGAACAGCGTGGCGCCGAGCATGTGCTCGAGTTGCGCGAGCCGGCGCCCGACCGTCGCCTGGTCGACCCCGAGCGTTTGCGCCGCGCGGCGCAACGTGCGTTCGCGATGAATCGCGAGGAACACGCGTGCGTCGTCCCAGTTCATCGCTTGTGCTGACTGATGCATTTTTGCATTCCTCGTTCGGCAATTCACTGCGTGCCCGCGAGCGGCACCGTCCCTAGACTGTCTTCACACCCATTGCGATGCCGCGATTCGAGGATGATCCGCGAATCGGCCGCGCATCGACGAACTTTGAGGATCATATCGTGACTGATGACGTGAAACCCCTGCCCGCCGACATGACGGCGATTGAAATCGTGCGACCCGGCGGCCCCGACGTGCTCGTGCCGACCACCCGCCCCGTGCCGTCGCCGGGCCACGACGAAGTGCTGATCCGCATTCATGCGGCCGGCGTGAACGGCCCGGACGTCTTCCAGCGCAAGGGACTGTACGATCCGCCGCCCGGCGCATCCGACATTCCCGGCCTCGAGGTTGCCGGTGAAGTCGTCGCGGTCGGCCGCGACGTCACGCGCTTCGCGATCGGCGACGAAGTCTGCGCGCTGATTCCGGGCGGCGGCTATGCCGAATACGCGGTGGCGAACGAGAGCAATACGCTCGCGATTCCCGAAGGCCTCGACATGACGGAAGCGGCAGCGATGCCCGAAACCTTCATGACGGTCTGGCTGAACCTGTTCCAGCGTGGCGGGTTCGCCGCCGGCGACAGCGTGCTGATTCACGGCGGCGCGTCGGGCATCGGCACGACCGCGACGATGCTGGCGAAAGCATTCGGCGCATCGACCATCATCACGACGGTGGGCTCGGAAGCGCAGCGCGACGCGAGCCTGCGGCTCGGCGCGGATCTCGCGATCGAGTACCGCAACGAGGATTTCGTCGACGCGGTCAAACGCTTCACCGACGGCAAGGGCGTCGACGTGATCGTCGACATCATCGCCGGCGACTACGTCGCGCGCAATTTCGCGGCCGCCGCGATGAACGGCCGCATTGTCCAGATCGGCGTGATCAACGGGCCCGCGAAGGAGCTCGACCTGTTCCCGATGCTCACCAAGCGCCTCACCCACATCGGTTCGACGCTGCGCTCGCGGACCTACGAGGAGAAGGCGCAGCTCATCCGCGAGCTGGAGGAAGCCGTGTGGCCGCTGATCCGGCAGGGCACGGTGAAGCCGCAGGTCTACCGGACCTTCGATCTTCGCGATGCGAGCGCGGCGCACGCGCTGATGGATTCCGGCCGCCACATCGGCAAGATCGTGCTGCGCACACCGGCTTCCGCCGCAGACGGCAAGCATTCCACATGACCGGCCCGCGCTTCAGCCCCCCGGACGGGGGGCTGAACGCTTCGCGGCGAATGGCGACAATCGGTACCACTGAACATGACGACGCGCGGCGCGATCGATGGCCCTGGGGCCGGTCGATGCGTGGCGGGCCGCGGTTCTAAACCGAGGCCGCGGTGCGCGGCCGGGCGCGGGTTGGTCCGGTCGTGCGCGTGTGGCGGATGGCGCGCCGGCCGCGATGGACGATGAATCGAAATGGACATGCTTGAAAACATGCGGACCTTCGTGCGTGTCGTGCAGGCCGGCAGCTTCACCGCCGTCGCGAGGCAGGGCGACATCGCGACCGCGCAGGTGTCGCGGGCCGTCGCCAGCCTGGAGGACTACGCGCAGATCCGGCTGCTGAACCGCACGACCCGCAAGATCGCGCTGACCGACAGCGGGCGGCGCTATTTCGAACGCCTGCTGGCGATCCTCGGCGATGTCGACCAGGCGAACGCCGAAGCGCGCAATGCACTGGTTCGCCCGTACGGGCGGCTGCGCGTGCATACGATGCCGGGGCTCGGGCAGAGCCACGTGACCGCATCGGCCGTCGCGTATCAGGCGATCTATCCCGAGGTGTCCGTCGAAATGACGTACTCGCAGCGGCTGCCGAATCTCGTCGAAGAGGGCTACGACGTGTCGGTCGTCACCGCGTCGAGCCTGCCCGATTCCGGCTATATCGCGCACTCGTGCGGGCGGAGCTACAGCGTGCTGGTCGCGTCGCCGGCCTATCTCGCGCGGCACGGCACGCCGCGCAACCCGGCCGAACTCGCGGGCCATACGTGCCTGTGCCTCGATACGCCTGCCGACGCGAATGGCGAATGGCGACTGCACGGCGCCGGCGGCGATGGCGACGGCGAGGTCGTGACGCACACCGTGCTGGCTGCGCCGTTCCACGCGAATGCGCCGGAAGCGCTGTCGATCGCGCTGCGCGCGGGGCTGGGCATCGGCTCGCTCGCGATTTACTCGGTCATCGACGATTTGCGCAGCGGCCGGCTCGTCCGCGTGCTGCCCGATTACCGGCTGACGATGCTCGACGTCTACGCGATGTTTGCGTCCCGGCGCTTCGTGGACGCGAAGATCCGCACCTTTCTCGACCACCTGCGCGCGACGCTGTCGCCCGCGCTGGCAGCCGACGAACACGCGCTCGAATCGATCGCCGCGCCGCGCGGCCGTGCGCGCACCCGTGCGATCTCGGGTGCGGCGGCCTGACCGCTTTCCCCAGCAGTTTCCCCCCGCAGTTACCAATCGTTCCTTGAGGAGATTTCGATGAAGATCCGTCTTGCCTTCGTTGCAGGTTGTGTTGCGCTGTCGCCGATCCTGGTTCATGCGCAGTCTGGCGCGCCCAATGCGGACGTGTCCGGCCCGCAACACGTCACCACGTCGCCGGCTGCGTCGCCCGTCACGTCACAGTCACCGTCGCCGTCGGCGGCGGCACGGTCGGCGAAGAAGGCCGATCGCGCGGCCGATCGCGCGTTCGCGAAGAAAGTCCGCCAGGCGATCACGAAGGCGCCCGGCATCGGCGGCGCACAGGTCACCGTATTTGCAAAGGCGAAGACAGGCGACGTGACGCTGGCCGGGCAGATCACGGACCAGTCGCAGGATCAGGTCGCGGTGGATGCCGCCCGCCAGGTGCCGGGTGTCACGTCCGTGAAAAGCCGGTTGCAGTTGCGTCTCGAAGGCTCGCAGTAACGGGCACGGACCCCGGGCGGCTACGTCCGGGGCATTCGCCCGATGAATGACACGCCGATTTGCACGCCGGCGCCGCTTCGTTGCCGCTCGGCGCGGCGCTGTGTTGCATCACGCGCGATCGCGCTTGTCGTGCATCACCATGATGGTTTGCTGCATGACCGCGCACAGCGTTTCCTTGTTGCCGGTGACGGCGAAGACTTCCGCCTTGGTCACGATCAGCGTCCGCCCCGGCCGGATCACCTCGCCACGGGCGATCAGCTTGTCGCCCGCGGCAGGCGCGACGAGGTTGATCTTGTATTCCACGGTCAGCACCGACGCATCGGCCGCCACCGTGGTCATCGCCGCGTAGCCAGCGGCCGAATCGGCGATCATGCCCACCACACCGCCGTGGACGAAACCGTGCTGCTGTTCGATGCCCTCCCAGTGCGGTACGTGGATCTCGGTTCGTCCGATGTCGATCAGCGGCATGCGTGCCTGGATCAGGCGCATCGCGTGCTGCTTGTCGAAACTGGCGGCGACGGATTCGAAGTAGTTCGGGTTGAGGGCTTCGGTCATGGCGCTTCGAGTGGGGTGAGCCGGGGTTCATCCGGAATGCAGGGGCGCAAGCCGCACGCGCAACGCTTGCGGGGATGTCCGGAAGCGTAACGCAGAACGGAGGGCGCCCGGGATGTGCCGGGTGTGCGCCCCGAATGGTCAGCCGGACAGGCGAAGCCCGGCCACGGGCGTTTGTCGAACCGATGCGGACCGGTGCCGTCAGTTCGACTCGCCGCATCCGCGCGGGTGTGGCGCGGGTGACTTGAACAAGACGCTATTTCGCGTGATGCGACGCAGCGGTAATCGCGTCAATCACCTGGGTGATGACGTAGACAGCCGCGAAGAACAACGCCAGTTTGATCACGGCTTTACCCATATCGGACAAGCGCTGATCGAGTTCACGCGTCGCGAGAGGTGTCTGCTCCCGGGGAGCCCGTTTTTTCAGAGCGGCATATGCAGCGATGACAAAGAATCCCTTTGCAACGAGTCCAGCCGTATGCAGATTCATATTTATTATCCGTTTCGAAGTGCCGGTGATTTTCGAACTCACTTGGTTTATCGACACGATTGCCCGCCGGCTTGAGGGCGGTGTCACCGTCACGCCGTGACATGCAATCGACAGGTGGTAGCAGGATTATCACCGTACCGGACGGCATTGGGTGAAGGAACGAACATTCATTCGAATTAAAATCACGACTCCCGTTTCCGACGAATATCCGATGCTGATGCTTGTCCTCCACCGGCTTTCCGGCGAGTCGGAAAGCGACCGTGCAAACGTCCGGCGCGTCTTCTTCGAATCCCCTTCATATACGCAATGCGTCGAAGGTCGTTTACCGACAGAAGAAGACGTCGACGATTTTTTCGTCGGCAAGCCGGTTGGGAAGGACGCGGCGGACAAATCGGTGTTCGGATTATTCGTCGGAAAAGACATGATCGGCTGCGCGGACGTCATTCGCGCGTATCCGACCGACGACTGCCTGTGGATCGGCCTGCTGCTGCTTTCGGACGGGCATCGACGCGGCGGTTACGGGAAGGCGGCTTTGGCGTTGCTGGCCGAAATGGCACGGGAATGGGGCCATCGCACGGTGCAACTGGCCGTCATCTCGACCAATCCTGACGCCGAGGCCTTCTGGCGGCGCGAAGGCTTCGCCGAGATTCGGCGCACGGTGAATCCGAGGTTTGCCGGCGACGTGATCGTCATGCAGCGTGCGATCGGGTAGCGGTCAGGCCTGCCCGATCGTCGTCGACCCGGAGCGGATGCCTGCGACCCGGCGAGACGGAGCGTCGAAGTTGCACCCCCGTCCCGATTCGCGGCGTGATCGAGGTGCGCTTTTCCGTGGGCGGTCGTGGCCGACGTACCGCGCGGGTAACGGTGATCGATGACGCGCGGCCCGCGTCATACCCGTGAATCCACCGCCGGCCTTCCCGGTGTACGGATGGGCACGTCCGGGTGTGCCCGGCAGGGCCGGTCGCCGTTGTTTCATACGCGACTCGGCCTGCCCGGCTGGCGCGCTGCGGCCTCAGATGCGATCCAGCAGCACCAGTATGACGACGATGATGACGATCATCCCGACGGTGCTCGAAGGCCAATAGCCCCAACTTCGGCTGTGCGGCCATGCGGGAAATGCACCGACGAGTATGAGAATCAGGATGATGATAAGAATCGTACCGAGCATCGCACCCCTCCTGGAACGGATTGGACATCGCGGTTCTCCCGCCGAGGGCGACTGGAGCAATGCGTGTGCCGCGATGGCGCGCGCCGGACAACGACAGGCTCGGAGAGGAGGGGGATTCACCCAATGAATACCCCCGGATTCAGAAAATAAAGTTTAAAAATGCGTCCCTGCCCCCTATGCTGAATCCTTCTGATCTGGCGGGTATGCGATGGCTGAACTTTTTCTGGTACGGCACGGGCAGGCGTCCTTCGGCACGGACGACTACGACCGGTTGTCCGCGGCGGGCGAGCAGCAGAGCGTCTGGCTCGGCGAATACTTCGCGCAGCAAGCGCTCACATTCGACCGCGTGATCTGCGGCACGCTGAACCGCCACGCGCAGACGGTCGACGCGATCCTGCGCGGGATGGGCCGCGAAGGCGCGCCGGTCGACCGCCACCCGGGCCTGAACGAATACGACTTCCACGGGCTGTTCGCAGCCGCCGCGCACGACTACCCGGACATCGCCCGCCTCGCGGCCGGCTCGATGAAGGAGCATTTCCGCGCGCTCCGGCAGGTGCTGCAGCTCTGGTCGGAAGACAAGCTCGGCGATTCGGCCCCCGAGACCTGGGCGCATTTCCAGCAGCGCGTGGCCGAGGCCCGCGCGGCGATCCGCCACGGCGGCGGCCAGCGCGTGCTGGCGGTGAGTTCCGGCGGCCCGATCGCGGTCACCGTGCAGCAGGTGCTGGCCGCCCCGCCCGCGAGCGCGATCGCGCTGAACCTGCAGATCCGCAACAGCAGTCTTTCGCAGTTTTTCTTCAACGCCGATGCGTTCCACCTCGCGTCGTTCAACGGCATCCCGCATCTCGAGGATCCCGAACGACACGCGCTGCGAACCTACGGCTGACCCACGAACGATCGCGACGATGACGAACCCTACCCAGCAACTCGACGTAGCCCGCCTCACGCGCTATCTGGAAGCGCACGTGCCGGGCTTCGAAGGCCCGGTCGACACGGAGAAGTTTGCCGGCGGCCAGTCGAATCCGACTTTCCTGCTGCACGCAAAGAGCGGCCGCTACGTGCTGCGCCGCCAGCCGCCGGGCGAACTGCTGAAGTCCGCGCATGCGGTCGACCGCGAATTCCGTGTGCTGAGCGCGTTGTCGGGCACCGCGGTGCCGGTCGCGCGTCCGTATCACCTCTGCGAAGACCGCGACGTGATCGGCAGCATGTTCTACGTGATGAGCTACGAGGATGGCCGGATCTTCTGGGACCCTGCGCTGCCGGAGCTGCCGAAGGCCGATCGCGCGGTGTGCTACGACGCATTGCTGCAGACGATGGCCGCGTTGCACGACGTCGATGTCGATGCGGTGGGCCTTGCCGACTACGGCCGCCCCGGCAACTACTTCGAGCGTCAGATCGGCGTGTGGACGAAGCAGTATCGCGCGGCGGAAACCGAGCGCCTCGACGCGATGGAGACGCTGATCGACTGGCTGCCGAAGGCGTGCCCCGCGGACACGGGCCGGCCGACGCTCGTGCATGGCGATTTCCGGATCGACAACCTGATGTTCGCGCGCGACAGCTATCGCGTGCAGGCCGTGCTCGACTGGGAACTGTCGACGCTCGGCAACCCGCTCGCCGATCTCGCCTATCTCTGCATGTGCCTGCGGTTGCCGTCCGGCGGGCAGGTGCGCGGGCTCGCGGGCCACGATCGCGCCGAGCTCGGCGTGCCGGACGAAGCGGCGATCGTCGCGCGCTATTGCGAACTGCGCGGCATCGAGCCGATCCGCGACTGGCATTTCTACCTCGCCTTCAGTTTCTTCCGGCTCGCGTCGATCGCGCAGGGCGTGAAGGCGCGCGCGCTGCAGGGCAATGCGTCGAGCGAGCAGGCGCTGCGCGTCGGCGCGATGGCCGGGCGGCTCGCCGAACTGGCCGTCGGCGTGATCGACGCGCATCGCTGAAGCGGCCGGGCACGACACCACATCAATGGAGGAGCACAGCAACATGGCAACGAATCTGTTCGACCTGACGGGCAAGATCGCCCTGGTGACGGGCGCGAGCCGCGGCATCGGCGAGGAAATCGCGAAACTGCTCGCGGAGCAGGGCGCGCACGTGATCGTGTCGAGCCGCAAGCTCGACGACTGCCAGGCCGTGGCCGACGAGATCGTCGCGGCAGGCGGCCGCGCCGAGGCGCTGGCCTGCCACGTCGGGCGGCTCGAAGATATCGCCGCGACGTTCGAGCACATCCGCGGCAAGCACGGCCGCCTCGACATCCTCGTGAACAACGCGGCCGCGAACCCGTATTTCGGGCACATCCTCGATACCGACCTCGCCGCGTACGAGAAGACGGTCGACGTGAACATCCGCGGCTACTTCTTCATGTCGGTCGAGGCCGGCAAGCTGATGAAGGCGCACGGCGGCGGCGCGATCGTCAACACGGCGTCGGTGAATGCGCTGCAGCCGGGCGACCGGCAGGGCATCTACTCGATCACGAAGGCCGCGGTCGTCAACATGACGAAGGCGTTCGCGAAGGAATGCGGGCCGCTCGGCATCCGCGTGAACGCGCTGCTGCCGGGCCTCACGAAGACGAAGTTCGCGGGCGCGCTGTTCGCCGACAAGGACATCTACGAAACCTGGATGGGGAAGATCCCGCTGCGCCGCCATGCGGAGCCGCGCGAAATGGCCGGCACGGTGCTGTATCTCGTGTCGGACGCGGCGAGCTACACGAACGGCGAATGCATCGTCGTCGACGGTGGCCTGACGATCTGAGCGCGCGATGAAGATCGACAGCTACGCAGGGCAGGCCGTGATGATCACCGGCGCCGCGAGCGGCTTCGGCGCGTTGCTCGCGAGCGAGCTGGCCGCGATGGGCGCGCGGCTCGCGCTCGGCGACCTGAACGGCGATGCGCTCGAACGCGTGGCCGCACCGA
>NZ_JAAGPB010000345.1:0-233 GCF_017104585.1 Burkholderia sp. Ac-20392 | reverse complement strand
AAAAAAAAAAAAAAAAAAGAAAAAAAAAAAAAAAAAAAAAAAATAAAAAAGTAACACGTTCAATTGCTCATACACATCAACAGCTCTAGTGCAAGAATGTGTTATCGAGGTGAGTGTGTAGTCTAGCAATGTTTAGCGACATGGTGTTGCTGCTGCACTCCATATTCATACGACCGGATCTGTACATACTGTCTCGTGCCACACTGTACGCAACCGTGATCATGTTCACTACA
>NZ_JAAGPB010000344.1:0-9217 GCF_017104585.1 Burkholderia sp. Ac-20392 | reverse complement strand
GCTGTTCGATCGCGTTGAAGCGCGCGCGCAGGTAGAGGCCGACCGGCGCGATCAGCACGCCGAGCAGGAACGGCACGCGCCAGCCCCACGATTCGAGCGAGGCCGTGTCGAGGAAATACGACAGCAGGAAGCCGACGAACGAACCGGCGAGCGCGGCGGCGCCCTGGCTCGCGAACTGCCAGCTCGTGTAGTAGCCGCGCTCGCCGGCCGGCGCGCGCTCGGCGAGCAGCGACGTCGACACGCCCACCTCGCCGCCGGCCGAAAAGCCCTGCAGCAGCCGCGCGGCGACCACCAGCACGGGCGCCGCCACGCCGATCTGCGCATAGGTCGGCATCACGCCGATCATTCCGGTACCGATCGCCATCGTGACGAGCGTGAGGTTCATCGCCGGCACGCGGCCGAAGCGGTCGGCAACGAGCCCGATCACGACACCGCCGATCGGCCGCGCGATGAAGCCGACACCGAAGGTCGCGACCGACATCAGCAATTGCTGCTGCGCGGAGACCGCCGGAAAGAAGAGTTTGCCGAGCAGCACCGCGAAGAAACTGAACACGGTGAGATCGAAGAATTCGAGACCGTTGCCGATCGTGATCGCGACAATCAACTGACGATTGGACGGGGATGCGGCAACGTTGCCGACATGCCCGCCGAACATGCTGTCCGCTCGGGGCGCCTTCATGAAGGTGTGTCTCCGTACTGGTTGTGCGTGTCGTGTGCGCGGCCCTTTCGACGGCCTGCGCATGCAGTCTAGGCATTCAAAAACCGCGGCCCGGAGCGACATTTTTCGATCGTGATAACGCACGGTTATCGCGTGCTTCGATTGCGGCGGCGCGGTGTAGGATGGGAGCGTCGCCACTGCCGCCGCGCCCCGCCACGCCGTGAAACACCACCAGCTCCGGGCGCTCGCCGCCATCGCCGAACACGGCAGCCTGCGCGCGGCCGCACGCGCGATCCACCTGTCGCAGCCCGCACTGACGAAAGCGATCCGCGAACTCGAACTCGATCTCGGCGTGCCGCTCGTCACGCGCAACGCGCGCGGTGCGCAGCTCACCCGTTTCGGGCAGGCCGTCTATGCGCGCGCGCGGCTGATCCTCGCGGAGATGCAGCACGCGCGCGACGACGTGATCCAGTTGTCGGGAGGCAAGGAAGGCGCGCTCGCCTGCGCGCTGACGCCGCTGATGTCGCTCGGCTTCCTGCCGGCCGCGCTCGACGCGTTCCGGCAGCGGATGCCGACGATCCGCCTCGACGTACGCGAAGGCTTTCTCGACACGGCGCTGCCGCGCCTGCGCGACGGCTCGCTCGACTTCGTGATCGCGATCGTCGACGCGACGCGGCTGTCGCCCGAATTCACGTTCCGGCCGCTGCTCGAATCGGAACTGATCCTGATGACGCGCGCGAGCAATCCGCTGCGTCACTGCACGTCGCTCGCGCAGTTGCAGGACGCGCAATGGATCCTCAACACGTCGCCGGAAAGCATCGGCCGGCTGCTGCAGGACGTGTTCGTCGCGCACGGCTATCCGGCGCCGCAGCCGATCGTCGAATGCACGTCGTTCAGCGCGGCGTTTTCGCTGTCGGTGCATACCGACACCGTGTCCTGCGTGCCGCAGAGCTTCATGGAGGTCGACTGGATTCGCGAGCGGATGGTCGCGATCGACATCGAGGAGACGATTCCGGCCGTGTCGGTCGGTGTGCTCACGCGCCGCGATGCGCTGAACACGCTTGCCTGCGACTACCTGATCCACTGCTTCGTCGAGGCCGTACGCCGGCACGATCGCGCGAAGCTGCTGTGGCGATGACGGCGCGGGCCGCATGACGCGGCGCCACGCGTCACATGGCGGTGCCGCTCAGACGAACAGCGCGATACACAGCGCGGCGCCGCACAGATACGTGCCGAGCGCGCCGACGAAACGCACGGGATTCGGGTTGGCCATCGTCGGCCACGCGAGCAAGCCGATCACGAGCAGGCAGCGGCACGCGGTCGCCGCGACGATCAGTGCCAGGATCGCGCGCGATGGATCGTGTGCGCCGAAGTAGAGAAACAGCACCGCGAGAAACGGCGCGTATTCGGCCGTGTTGCCGTGCGCCCGTACGATCTTGTGCAACCCGTTCGCCGGATCGGGCGCACACCCGGAACCGGTGGTGCACCGGAAGCGCGTGACGGACACGACGAGCCCGAGCCCGAACAGCAGCAGCCCGAGGATGGCCGTGCAGACGAGCGCGACGGGATGGATCGGCATGGGACTCCCGGCAAAAGCGGAAAGGCGCCGCACATCCGACGATCGTACCCGCAGCCGACACGCGCGGCTATCACGGAAACCCGCAGCATCGCCGCGCGCCGGACACAATTTTACGGCCGGGTTCCGATCCTAATTGTCGCTGCGCCGCACCGCACGAAACCGGTGCATTGCCCGCCAGCCCGGCTGTCCGGGCCTGCCCGCCGACACCCCCGTCACACGGATGCTCCGGCACGAAACGCGCAAACGTTACGCTGCGGCGACATGCACCGCCGCAGCGCAACGCAGGTTACAGCGCGTCGCAGGCACGCGCGTTGCGTCGACGCATCTCGGTAGTGAACGCCCTTGGCAGCCCGCTGCGGAGGACTACACTAATCCTTAATGGGGTGCGGCCGGAGCCCGTACCTTCAGGGAGACGCCGCCATGAATCGGCCGCTGAATCGTATCCTGCCGCGCGTGACCGGTCCCGCATCGGTCTGGACGTGGGTCAAGTGGTCTTTGCTGGCCGCGCTGCTGATCGCCGTGGCGATCGTTGCGCGACTCGTGCAGAGCGAAATCGAAACGTCCCGGCTGCAGGCGCATTACCTGTCCGAGCTCACCCGCGACGTCGGCTACACGGTCGAGACGGGCCCGAGCGATCACATCCGCTTCCCCGCGAACGGCCCGTACGACCAGCGCCTCGGCTACTCGATGATTCCGGCGTTCCAGGAGCGGCTGCTCGCGCGCGGCTTCGTCGTCGGCAAGCAGGCGCGCGATTCGCAGCGGATGCTGTCGCTCGGCGATCGCGGGCTGTTCCTCCCGTTCGAAGAGAAGGACCAGGCGGGCCTGATGCTGTTCGACTCGACCGGCGCGCCGCTGTTTGCGACCGTGTTCCCGCAGCGCGTCTACGCCGACTTCGACATGGTGCCGCGCGTGGTGGCCGATTCGCTGCTGTTCATCGAGGATCGCTACCTTCTCGACGCGAACGAACCGAACCGCAACCCGGCGATCGACTGGGGGCGCTTCAGCCGCGCAGTCGCCGACCAGGCGCTGCACGTCGTCAACCGCCATCAGGCGCGCCCGGGCGGCAGCACGCTCGCGACCCAGATCGAGAAGTTCCGCCATTCGCCCGAAGGCCGCACCGCGACGCCGCCCGAGAAGCTGCGGCAGATCGCGTCCGCGTCGGTGCGCGCGTACCTGAACGGCCCGCAGACGATGCTCGCGCGCCGCACCATCGTCGTGCGCTACCTGAACTCGGTACCGCTCGCCGCGCGGCCGCATATCGGCGAGATAACCGGCATCGGCGACGGTCTCGCCGCGTGGTACGGCCGCGACTTCAACGACGTGAACCGCATCCTGTCCGCACCGACGACCGGCGACAACGTCGACGAGCAAGGCAAGACGTTCCGCGAGGTGCTGTCGCTGATCATCGCGCAGCGCGCCCCGTCGTACTTCCTCAATCGCGGCTATCCGGCGCTGCAGAAGCTGACCGACAGCTACCTGCGGCTGCTGTCGACGGGCGGCGTGATCTCGCCCGCGCTGCGCGACGCCGCGCTGGCCGCGGAGATCGAACGCAGCGCGCCGCCGGCCGCCGCGCACGTGCAGTCGTTCGTGTCGCGCAAGGCCGTGACGTCCGCGCGTGCGTCGCTGCTGTCGGCGCTCGGCATCAGCGACCTGTACCAGCTCGACCAGTTCGACCTGCAGGCGACCAGCACGCTCGACAACGGCGTGCAGCAGGCGGTCGCGGAACGGCTCGCCCAGGCGTCGACGCGCGACGGGGCGCAGAAAGCCGGCCTGTACGGTTTCGAGATGCTCGCGCCGAAGGACGACCCGTCGCACCTCACGTACAGCTTCACGCTGTACGAACACCGCAACGGCGCGAACCTGCTGCGCGTGCAGACCGACAGCGTGAATGAGCCGTTCGACGTCAATCGCGGCGGCCGCATCAACCTCGGCTCGACCGCGAAACTGCGTACGCTGATCACCTACCTGCAGATCGTGTCCGACCTGCATGCGCGCTACGCGAACCTGTCGAACGCGGAGCTGGCGCGCGTGAAGCCCGACCCGATCGACGGGCTGTCGCACTGGGCGCTCGACTACCTGTCGCATACGCGCGACCGCTCGCTGCAGGCGATGCTCGACGCGGCCGTCGAACGCAAGTATTCGGCGAGCCCCGACGTGTTCTACACGGGCGGCGGCGCGCAGGTGTTCTCGAACTTCGAAAAGTCGGACAACGGCCGCATCCTGACGCTGCACGCGGCGTTCGAGCATTCGGTCAACCTCGTGTTCGTGCGGCTGATGCGCGACATCGTCCACTACGAGACGCTGCAGGCGGCCGGCCCGTCGTCGTCGTGGCTCGGCGACCCCGAGCAGCGCCAGCATTACCTGCAGCAGTTCGTCGACGGCGAAAGCCAGGTCTACGTGAAGCGCTACTACACGCGCTATGCGGGCAAGGCGCCCGACGACGCGCTCGCGCTGATGCTGAAGGACGTGCGCAAGTCGCCGCCGAAGATCGCGACGGTGCTGCGCAGCGTCGCGCCGAACGAATCGCTCGCGTGGTTCGATGCGCAGATGCGCGTGCAACTGAAGGGCACGCCGGCCGCGACGCTGTCCGACGACGATCTCGCCAAGCTCTACGCGAAGTACGCGATCGACCGCTTCAACCTCAACGATCGCGGCTATATCGCGAGCGTGCATCCGCTCGCGCTGTGGACGCTCAACTACCTGCGCGCGCACCCGTCGGCGTCGCTCGCCGACGTCCAGCGCGACAGCCATGATGCGCGTTTCTACACGTACTCTTGGCTGTACAAGACGCGCTACCACGCGACCCAGGACCGCCGCATCCGGCGCATGGTCGAGCTGCGCGCGTACGCGGAAATCACGAAGGCGTGGCGCGCACTCGGCTACCCGTTCGCGGAAGTCACGCCATCGTACGCGGCCGCGATCGGCGCATCGGGCGACCAGCCCGACGCACTCGCGAAACTGATCGGCCTGATCGCGAACGGCGGCCAGAAGGCGCCGACCGAGACGATCACGCGACTCGACTTCGCGAAGGGCACACCGTACGAAACGCGCTTCGTGCGCGCGGTCGCCCAGCCGCAGCCGATGCTGTCGCCGGAGATCGTCAACGTGGCGCACACGCTGCTGCGCGACGTCGTGCTCAACGGCACCGCGCGCCGTCTCGCCGGCGGCTTCACGCTGCCCGACGGCAAGACGCTCGACGTGTACGGCAAGACGGGGACGGGCGACCAGCGCTTCAACGTCTATGCGCGCGGTGCGCGGCTGATCGAGTCGCGCAAGGTGAACCGCAGCGGCACGTTCGTGTTCGTGCTCGGCGACCGGTTCTTCGGGGTCCTGACGGCGACGGCGCATGAGCCGTATGCGGCGCGCTACGACTTCACGAGCGCGATGGCCGTGCAGTTGCTGAAGTCGATGGCGCCGGCGCTCGCGCCGCTGATCGAACGCCCGGCCAGCACCGGCACGCGCACCGCGGGCCCCGCCCCGCAGGCGGAAACGCCCGCACCGGGCGCCGCTGCCGCGCGACCGTCCTGACGGCCGCGCGTCCGTTCATGCGCCGACGCGCCGCTCAGTGCGAGCGGCCGTCGTAGTGCGTGACCGGCAGCGCGTCGATGTCGACATCCTCGAGACAGCGCACGTTGATCGCGGCCATCGCGGTGCCGTTCGGGTGAACGCCCTCGCCGAACGTGTGAATCCCGCAGCGCTTGCAGAAGCGGTGCTTGATCACGTGCTTGTTGAACATGTAGGTGGCGAGAGGGTCGTCAGGCGTGAGGAGTGTCATGTGGTCGCGCGGCACGAACCACATCAGCGCGCCCTTGCGCTGGCAGATCGAGCAATTGCACGCCATCACGCCCTGCAGGTCGCCTTCCGCCTCGAACTTCACATCGCCGCAGTGACAGCTTCCGCGATAAAGCATGGTCGTCTCCCGGTGCGGCCCGTGCGCATCGACGGCGCCCCGGCGGAACACCGTTGGCCAGGCCGATCCAAGCGGGTACAGTAGCGCGCACATGCGCCACACGCAATGCCCGTGCGGCGCCCGTCCCGACCCCGTCCACACCAAGGAAAACCGTCATGCTCGAACTGCGCCCCGGCTGCGAATGCTGCGACAAGGATCTGCCGCCCGATTCGGCCGATGCACGCATCTGTACGTTCGAATGCACGTTCTGCGCGACCTGCGCCGACGACGTGCTGAAGGGCCGCTGCCCGAACTGCGGCGGCGACCTGGTCGTGCGCCCGCGGCGGCCGGCGAGCCTGCTCGCGAAATACCCGGCGTCCACCGAACGCATCCACAAGCCGGGCGGCTGCGCGAACGCCTGACGGCGCCGCACGGCCCGCCCCACCCCGTCACGACATCTCGATCCGTGCGCGCGTCACCGCGAGCAGCGCTGCCATCGCGCGGCGCGCACCGTCCTCGTCGCGCACGCGGATCGCGTCGCTGACGGCCGTGTGCTCGGCGAGTGACGCGTTGTACACGTCGGCACGGCGCGCATTCAGATGCAACTGCGCCTCGAGCGTGCGATCGATCAGCGTGCCGAGCGGCACCAGCAGTTCGTTGCCGCCGGCCTCGAGCACGCTCAGGTGAAAGCGCAGGTCGGCGCGCACCCATTCGTCGACGTTGCGCGCGGCGGCCATCGCACGCGCCGCGCCGTCGATCGCGTCGAACGTTTCCGGCGTATGCATGCGCGCGGCGAGCGCGGCCGCGTAAGGCTCGACCATCTCGCGCATCTCCTGCAGCTTCAGCGCGAACGCGAGCGGCGGTGCAACACGCGCGTACCAGTCTAGCAAGTCGGCATCGAGCAGGTTCCATACACCGCGCGGCCGCACGCGCGTGCCGATCTTCGGCCGCGACTCGACGAGCCCCTTCGACGTAAGCGTACGCAGCGCCTCGCGCATCACCGTGCGGCTCACGCCGTACATCTCCATCAGGTCGGGCTCCCTCGGCAGCAGCGACTCGGGCGGGTAGTCGCCGCGCAGGATCGCCGTGGCGAGCCGGAAGGCCGTCTGTCCATGCAGGTCGCGTCGAATGATCGTTCTCCGTTATGCCGGTGCCCGGGCGTGCCGGCTGCCCACTATCTGCACAATAGTGCTATTAATACTATTTTTTATCGGGCTGCGCTAGGATAACCGTGAAAGCACGCGACCGTGCGCCGCGCCCGACTGCCCGCGCCGGTCAACCCTGGAGACCCGCATCGTGAAAATCACCCGCCTCGAAACCTTCGTCGTCCCGCCGCGCTGGCTGTTCCTCAAGATCGAAACCGACGAGGGCATCGTCGGCTGGGGCGAGCCGATCGTCGAGGGCCGCGCACACACGGTCGAGGCCGCCGTGCAGGAGCTGGCCGACTACCTCGTCGGCCGCGATCCGCTGCTGATCGAGGATCACTGGCAGGTGATGTATCGCGCGGGCTTCTACCGCGGCGGCCCGATCATGATGAGCGCGATCGCGGGCGTCGACCAGGCGCTGTGGGACATCAAGGGCAAGCATCACGGCGTGCCCGTGCACGCGCTGCTCGGCGGGCAGGTGCGCGATCGCATCAAGGTGTATTCGTGGATCGGCGGCGACCGGCCGAGCGACGTCGCGAACAATGCGCGCGCGGTGGTCGAGCGCGGCTTCAAGGCCGTCAAGATGAACGGCTCCGAGGAGCTGCAGATCGTCGACACCTACGACAAGGTCGAGCAGGTGATCGCGAACGTCGCGGCGGTGCGCGACGCGGTCGGCCCGCACGTGGGGATCGGCGTCGACTTCCACGGGCGCGTGCACAAGCCGATGGCGAAGGTGCTCGCGAAGGAGCTCGACCCGTACAAGCTGATGTTCATCGAGGAGCCGGTGCTGTCGGAGAATGCCGAGGCGCTGCGCGACATCGTCAACCAGACCAACACGCCGATCGCACTCGGCGAGCGGCTCTACTCGCGCTGGGATTTCAAGCACATCCTCGCGGGCGGCTACGTCGACATCATCCAGCCCGACGCATCGCACGCGGGCGGCATCACCGAGTGCCGCAAGATCGCGACGCTCGCGGAGAGCTACGACGTCGCGCTCGCGCTGCACTGCCCGCTCGGCCCGATCGCGCTCGCCGCGTGCCTGCAGCTCGACGCGGTCAGCTACAACGCGTTCATCCAGGAGCAGAGCCTCGGCATCCACTACAACCAGGGCAACGACCTGCTCGACTATCTGCGCAACCCCGAGGTATTCCGCTACGAGGACGGCTTCGTCGCGATCCCGCAGGGCCCGGGGCTCGGCATCGACGTGAACGAGGAGAAGGTGCGCGAGATGGCGAAGACGGGGCACCGCTGGCGCAACCCGGTGTGGCGTCATGAGGACGGCAGCGTCGCCGAGTGGTGAGCGCAACGCGCGGCTGCGACCCGTGCGGCAAGTATCGATTCGAGAACGGCTGCCCGACGGGCAGCCGTTTTTGCTTGCGCGGTGTGACGCCCGGCACGTGCCGGGTGCGCGACGGCGGCCTTGCGCCGCGCCGCGCGAGCACTGCCGTCAGCCGAGGGCCGCGAACCCCGGCACGCTGAACGACAGCACGGCGGCCGCGACGAACACGCCGATCATCGTCAGCGCTTCGAGATGCAGGATGTTGCGGAACGTGTGCGCGTCCTCGGTCGACGCGGTGCGGCGCAGGCGCGGCAGCGCCGCGAAGCGGTTCAGGCCGCCGAGCACGAGCGCGAGCGCGACGAGCAGCAGCTTCAGCAGCAACACGCGCCCCCACGTGCTGCCGTCGAGCGGCGCGAGCGAACCGCCGAGCCCGCGGATCGCGTTGAGCGCGCCGGTGCCGAGCACAAAGACGACCGCGATGATCGACGTGCGCGACAGGTGCTGGCCGATGCGGATCAGCGCACCGCGCGCGACCGACGAACCGAGCGCCGGCAGCACCGCGAGCCCGCCCGCGAGCACGAGACCGCCCCACACGGCGGTTGCGAGCAGGTGCAGCGTCTGCACGCCGACCGCCGCTGACAACGCACCCGTATCGGCCGCATGGCCA
>NZ_JAAGPB010000343.1:0-9569 GCF_017104585.1 Burkholderia sp. Ac-20392 | reverse complement strand
CCGATGGTGCGCTGCGCCGAATGCGGCGTGCATGCGCCGAAGGGCGACGCTGTCGCCGCGGGCGGCGAATACTTCTGCAGTGCCGAGCACGCGCAGCGCCACGCCGCACGGTCGAGCGGTCGCAACGCAAGATGAGCGACGCGCTGCTGCTGTCGGTCGACGCGAACGGCTGGGTGCGCGAAGCGCGCCATGCGCCGTCGCCGAACTTCGAGGTGCGGCCCGCGGGCGCGGTGCCGACGCTCGTGGTCGTCCACAACATCAGCCTGCCGCCCGGCGAATTCGGCGGCGATGCGATCGAGGCGCTGTTCCTGAACCGCCTCGACTGCGATGCGCACCCCTATTACCGGAGCCACCTGCGCGACGTGCGCGTGTCCGCGCACTTCCTGATCCGCCGCAGCGGCGAGCTCGTGCAGTTCGTATCGTGCGACGAGCGCGCATGGCACGCGGGCTCGTCCGAGTTCTTCGGCCGGCCGCGCTGCAACGACTTCTCGATCGGCATCGAGCTCGAAGGCGCGGACGACGTGCCGTTCGACGACGCGCAGTATGCGATGCTCGCCGCGCTCTCCCGCGCGCTCGCGGCACGCTACCCGGTCGACGCATTTGCGGGCCACTCGGACGTCGCGCCGGGCCGCAAGACCGACCCGGGCCCGCATTTCGATTGGCAACGCTTCGCGAGCGATGCCGGGTTTTCCGCCGAATACTTTCCTTTCCGTCAGCACTGATCGCGGGGTTTTTGAGGGCGCGAAATTTTTTTTTCCGACCAATGCCTTGTCACGTCTGAGCCTGCGCGGGGCGGGGGTGATGTCAATACCTTCAGCGCAAATTATCCATTTTGACGTCCTCCGAATGTCCACTATACTTGGTGCCAGTTGAGTAGTTCTGTACTAGATATAGTGTGTGTCGCAGGGGAAACCCGAGCGGCACCGGCCGGCGGGCAACGCCGGCGGACAGGGTTCTCAGGGCGGCGCGTCAGGCCGGGTGGTCCGGGCGTCGCGATCAGCGCAGCGAACTTCGACGGGGCAGGGTACACATGACGAAGCACACGACCGGATCGGTTGTCGCGCATCGACCGAACCGGCTTCCCCGGCGCATCGCTCGCCTCTTACCGCTCGCGCACCGCGTTGCGCAGCGTTCGTTTTAATCCGCGGTTCTCTCCGCACCATCCAACACCAGGAGCTTTGCACATGCAAACCACCGACAACGCGACGTCCCAGTACGAGAGCGCCTCGAGCCGTCCGCTCGGCGGGACCGAACAGGGCGCGAAGGCGCTCGCGCCGCAGGCCACGTTCGCCGACTACAAGGTGATCCGCCGTAACGGCAGCGTCGTATCGTTCGAACCTTCGAAGATCGCGATCGCGGTGACCAAGGCTTTCCTGGCCGTCAATGGCGGGCAGGGCGCTGCATCGGCACGCGTGCGCGAGCAGGTCGAGCAACTGACGCAGAACGTCGTGCGCGCGCTCGTGCGCAGCCGCCCGAATGGCGGTACGTTCCATATCGAAGACATCCAGGACCAGGTCGAACTCGCGCTGATGCGCGGCGGCGAGCACAACGTCGCGCGTGCGTACGTGCTGTATCGCGAGAAGCGTCACCTCGAGCGCCAGCACGCGGGCGAGGAAGCAGCGGCAGCGGGCGGCGAGGCGAGCACCGGCATCAACGTCGTCGACAACGGCGTCACGCGTCCGCTCGATCTGAACGCGCTGCGCGCGCTGATCGCGTCGGCATGCGACGGCCTCGGCGCTGCGGTTAACCCTGATCCGATCGTCGCCGAAACGGTGAAGAACCTGTACGACGGCGTGCCGATGAGCCAGGTCTACGACTCGGCGATCCTGGCTGCGCGCACGATGATCGAGAAGGATCCGGCATACAGCCAGGTCACGTCCCGCATCCTGCTGCACACGATCCGTCGCGAGATCCTCGGCGAGGAAGTGGTCCAGGCCGAGATGTCGGCCCGTTACGCGGAATACTTCCCGCAGTTCCTGAAGCGCGGCGTCGACGCCGGCCTGCTCGACGACAAGCTGCTGCAGTTCGACCTGAAGCGCCTCGGCGAAGCACTCGACGCGAACCGCGACCTGCAGTTCGGCTACCTCGGCCTGCAGACGCTGTACGACCGCTACTTCCTGCACGTCGAAGGCGCCCGCATCGAAATGCCGCAGGCATTCTTCATGCGCGTCGCGATGGGCCTGTCGCTGAACGAGATCGACCGCGAAACGCGTGCGATCGAGTTCTACAACGTGCTGTCCAGCTTCGACTTCATGAGCTCGACGCCGACGCTGTTCAACTCGGGCACGCACCGCTCGCAGCTGTCGTCGTGCTACCTGACGACGGTCGCGGACGATCTCGACGGCATCTATGAAGCGCTGAAGGAAAACGCGCTGCTGTCGAAGTTCGCCGGCGGCCTGGGCAACGACTGGACGCGCGTGCGTGCACTCGGCTCGCATATCAAGGGCACGAACGGCAAGTCGCAAGGCGTGGTCCCGTTCCTGAAGGTCGTCAACGACACGGCTGTCGCGGTCAACCAGGGCGGCAAGCGCAAGGGCGCGGTCTGCGCGTACCTCGAATCGTGGCACCTCGACATCGAGGAGTTCCTGGAGCTGCGCAAGAACACGGGCGACGATCGACGCCGTACGCACGACATGAACACGGCGAACTGGATTCCCGACCTGTTCATGAAGCGTGTGATGGAAGGTGGCGACTGGACGCTGTTCTCGCCGTCGACCTGCCCGGATCTCCACGACAAGTTCGGCGCGGAATTCGAGGCGGCTTACACGGCTTACGAAGACAAGGTCGCCCGCGGCGAGATCAAGCTGTTCAAGAAGATCCCGGCGGCGCAGCTGTGGCGCAAGATGCTCGGCATGCTGTTCGAGACGGGCCACCCGTGGATCACGTTCAAGGATCCGTGCAACATCCGCTCGCCGCAGCAGCACGTCGGCGTCGTCCACTCGTCGAACCTGTGCACGGAAATCACGCTGAACACGAGCGACACCGAAATCGCGGTGTGCAACCTCGGCTCGGTGAACCTCGTCGCCCACCTGGTGAAGCAGCCCGACGGCAGCTACGCGCTCGACCACGAGAAGCTGAAGCGCACGGTCAGCGTCGCGATGCGCATGCTCGACAACGTGATCGACATCAACTACTACGCGGTGCCGAAGGCGCGTAACTCGAACCTGAAGCACCGCCCGGTCGGCATGGGGATCATGGGCTTCCAGGACTGCCTGCACCTGCTGCGCACGCCGTACGCGTCGCAAGCGGCGGTCGAGTTCGCCGATCGTTCGATGGAAGCGGTCTGCTACTACGCGTACCACGCGTCGACCGAGCTGGCCGAAGAGCGCGGCCGCTACTCGAGCTACCGCGGCTCGCTGTGGGATCGCGGCATCCTCCCGCAGGACACGCTGAAGCTGCTGACGGAAGCGCGCGGCGGCTACGTCGAGGTCGATACCTCCGAATCGCTCGACTGGACGTCGCTGCGTTCGCGGATCGCTACCCACGGCATGCGCAACTCGAACTGCGTCGCGATCGCGCCGACGGCGACGATCTCGAACATCATCGGCGTGTCGGCCTGTATCGAGCCGACCTTCCAGAACCTGTACGTGAAGTCGAACCTGTCGGGCGAATTCACGGTGGTGAACGAGTACCTGGTGCGCGACCTGAAGGAACGCGGCCTGTGGGACGAAGTGATGGTTGCCGACCTGAAGTACTTCGACGGCATGCTGTCGCGCATCGACCGCATCCCGGCCGACCTGCGCGCGATCTACGCGACCGCGTTCGAAGTCGACCCGACGTGGCTGGTCGAAGCGGCATCGCGTCGCCAGAAGTGGATCGACCAGGCGCAGTCGCTGAACATCTACATGGGCGGCGCGTCGGGCAAGAAGCTCGACGAGGTCTACAAGCTCGCATGGCTGCGCGGCCTGAAGACGACCTACTACCTCCGCACGATGGCGGCGACGCACGTCGAGAAGTCGACGGTCGCACACGGCGCGCTGAACGCCGTGCCGACGAGCGGTGGTTCGAGCAGCGGCGGCGCGCAAGGCGCGGCCGGCGGCTTCGGTGCGGCAGGCGGCGCAGCATCGTCGTCGGGCGCAGTCGACGCGGCACCGGCACTCGCACCGGTCGAGGCAGATGGTCCGGTGTGCACGATGCGTCCGGGCGATCCTGGCTTCGACGAATGCGAAGCGTGCCAGTAACGCAGTGCGCCTGACCTGAGAAGCAGGTCAGCGCGGCGCACACGACAATCGATCGAGGTTGAAGTGTGCGCCGCTCTCAACTAAAAAAATGATAAGGAATCTGTAACGCGGCACCTGCGTTGCAGGCAGTGACAAGCGATCGAAACATCCCCGACGACGTCGCGTTTCGATCAGCGTTCGATGCGTCGAGCGCACCTCGCGATACACGCGCGACACACGTCGCGCTCTGCATGAACGACGATGCGTTGCTCAAAGTGTTGTATCGAGGTCGCAACGCGAATCGAAAAAAGGATTTTTCGTGAGCGAACCCTTTTATCGCTCAGGAAAAGATGGTACAAACCGTTCTAAATTGATGGTGAGAATTTATGCTCAACTGGGATGAAGAGAAGACTGCCGTAACTCCCGCGAGCGGAGCGCAGCAAAACGCGATGCGCACCTCCGCAGGAACGGCTGTCGGACTGCAGGCTGCAACGCCTGCCGCCCATCAGGTCCGCGACATTTTCGAAGGCGATCTTGCGGTGCCGCCGCAAGCATCGGCTGTTCCCGCCGGCGGTTCGGAAGCGCGGGTCAATGTCGCCGACAAGCGCATCATCAACGGCCAGACTGACGTCAATCAGCTGGTGCCGTTCAAGTACAAGTGGGCGTGGGAAAAGTATCTGGCCGGTTGCGCGAACCACTGGATGCCGCAGGAAATCAACATGTCCCGCGACATCGCTCTGTGGAAGGACCCGAACGGTCTGACCGAGGACGAGCGCCGCATCGTGAAGCGCAACCTCGGCTTCTTCGTGACGGCCGATTCGCTCGCGGCGAACAACATCGTGCTCGGCACGTACCGCCACATCACGGCGCCCGAGTGCCGGCAGTTCCTGCTGCGCCAGGCGTTCGAAGAGGCGATCCACACGCACGCGTACCAATACATTGTCGAATCGCTCGGTCTCGACGAAGGCGAGATCTTCAACGCGTACCACGAGGTCACGTCGATCCGCGCGAAGGACGAATTCCTGATCCCGTTCATCCACACGCTGACGGATCCGGCCTTCAAGACCGGCACGCTCGATGCGGATCAGAAGCTGCTGAAGTCGCTGATCGTGTTCGCCTGCATCATGGAAGGCCTGTTCTTCTATGTCGGGTTCACGCAGATCCTCGCGCTCGGCCGCCAGAACAAGATGACGGGTGCTGCAGAGCAATATCAGTACATCCTGCGCGACGAGTCGATGCACTGCAACTTCGGCATCGACCTGATCAACCAGATCAAGCTCGAGAATCCGCATCTCTGGACCGCCGAATTCCGCGCCGAGATCCGCGAGCTGTTCAAGCAGGCTGTCGAACTCGAATACCGCTACGCCGAGGACACGATGCCGCGCGGCGTGCTGGGTTTGAACGCGTCGATGTTCAAGAGCTATCTGCGCTTCATCAGCAACCGCCGTTGCCAGCAGATCGGCCTCGACCCGCTGTATCCGAACGAGGAAAACCCGTTCCCGTGGATGAGCGAGATGATCGACCTGAAGAAGGAACGCAACTTCTTCGAGACGCGTGTGATCGAGTATCAGACGGGCGGCGCGCTGTCCTGGGAATAACCCGCAGCAGCGAACCCGTCACATGATGGAGCAGCCGGCGGCCTCTCGGCCCCGGCCCAAGGTTTAGGAGCAAGAACGCCTGATGCAAAGCATGCCCGGTGCCTTAACGGCACGACGACACGACAGGCACTTTGCGAACCCTTCAGTGGGATGGGCAAACTTCCCTCCGGAAAAAGCGGACAGCCGTGTGGCGGTCCGCTTGATCAAGCGATTAGGGGTAGCGGCGCGAGGTGCGCCGGCTACCGACTTGATTTGGCGCGCGAGGCCGGGTGGTCACGCGCGCCATACCGTATTCATTAGCGTAAGCGCGTGGTATCCGCGTACGCCGATGAATAGCCCGCTTCGAAGCGCACGTCCTGAACAGCGTCCGCGGGAAGCGGGTTTTGACGAAGGGTGTAGTTTGAACTGACTCTCATCTGAACCTGAAGGAGAACAACATGGCACTTGCCAAGAAGAAACCGGCTGCAAAGAAGGCCGCAGTGAAGAAGGTCGCTGCGAAGAAGGCTGCTGCGCCGGCGAAGAAGGCCGCTGCAGTGAAGAAGGTTGCTGCCAAGAAGGTCGCGGTGAAGAAGGTTGCCGCGAAGAAGGCAGCACCGGCGAAGAAGGCAGCAGTGAAGAAGGTTGCTGCTAAGAAGGTCGCAACGAAGAAGGTTGCAGCCAAGAAGGTCGCAGTGAAGAAGGTTGCTGCGAAGAAGGCCGCACCGGCGAAGAAGGCCGCAGCGAAGAAGGTTGCAGCCAAGAAAGTCGCAGTGAAGAAGGTTGCTGCGAAGAAGGCCGCACCGGCCAAGAAGGCTGCTGCGAAGAAGGCCGCGCCGGCGAAGAAGGCTGCTGCCAAGAAGGCTGCGCCTGCGAAGAAGGCTGCCGCGAAGAAGGCTGCGCCTGCTGCGAAGAAGGCTGCCCCTGCGAAGAAGGCCGCTGCTCCCGCGAAGAAGGCTGCTGCTCCGGCTCCGGCGAAGAAGGCCGCGGCTCCGAAGAAGGCTGCTGCTCCGAAGAAGGCCGTCGTGAAGAAGGCTGCACCGGCAACGACCGCGTCGACCGCATCGGTTGCGCCGGCATCGGGCGTGAAGACCGCGCTCAACCCGGCAGCGGCATGGCCGTTCCCGACCGGCAGCCGTCCGTAATCGAGGCTGACCTGCACCACCCGGACACTCACGTGGTGTCCGTGGGTTGAGTAGCGCTACTCAATCAGTCCCGCCATCTGGCTCAGGTGGCGGGATTTTTTTCGTCCGTCTTTGCCGATCTGCCGGGTGCCCGTATGCCGGGTGCCCGTACGCCGGTTGCCCGTATGCCGGCTGCGGCGAGTACGGACGAAAAAAAACGCATGTGCAGCTTCGCACATGCGTTCGACCGCGGCTTGCGCCGCGAGCTGAGGTACCTGTTAGTGCGTGACGCGCGTGACGCCGCCACTCGACAGCAGTCGCACGCGCTCGCCGGCGCGGAACGCTTCGCCGCTTGCTGCCTGCGTGATCGAGCGCAGATCGCCGTTGTCGAGGCGCACGGTGATTTCGACACCGTTCGCCGTGCTGAGGTTTTCGCCGACCGCGTTGCCCGCGACCGCGCCGACGAGACCGCCGGCGATCGCGGTCAGGATCGACCCCTTGCCGCCGCCGATCGCGCTGCCTGCTACCGCGCCGAGTGCGCCACCGCCGATCGTGCCGATCGCGCTGCCGCCGCCGTCGGACTGGATGCGCACCGCACGGACGCTTTCGACCGTGCCCATGCGGACCGTCTGTTCGCGCTGCGCCTGGCCGACGCTATAGACATCCGCCGAACCGGGTGCGGTGAAGCAACCGGTGAGCGTCAGCGAGGCCGTCAGCATGGCCGCGAGCGTGAGGGTCTTTTTCGTCAACATCTTTGCTCTCCCACAAAATTCATTTGAGACTGTAACCGAATGCAGTCTCGAAGCGCGCGTCGATCTCGGCGCGCGTCAGTACGTAAGTCTGGGGCCCCTGGTGGGCGATCTTGATCGAGCCCATCAGGCTCGCGAGGCGGCCCGTGGTTGCCCAGTCGAGGCCATGTTCGATGCCGTACAGCAGGCCACCCCGGAAGGCGTCGCCGCAGCCGGTCGGATCGGAGATACGCTCGGCCGGCACGACAGGAATCAGCTCCGTGCCTTGCTTGTGGCGGATGGTCGCGCCGTGCTCGCCACGCGTAATGACGAGCGCGTCGACCCGGCTGGCGATTTCATCTTCGGACCATCCCGTCTTGTCGCTCACCAGCTTGGCCTCGTAGTCGTTGACCGCCACATAGGTCGCAAGTTCAATGCTGCGGCGCAGCGTCGCACCGTCGAACAGCGGCAGGCCCTGGCCCGGATCGAACACGAACGGCACGCCGGCCTTCGCGAGTTCTTCGACGTGCTGCACCATCCCGTCGAAGCCGTCGGGGCCGACGATCGCGAGCTTGATGCCCGGCGCGTCGCCTGCGTGGTTCAGGTGCGACTGCATCATCGCGCCCGGGTGGAACGCCGTGATCTGGTTGTTGTCGAGATCGGTCGTGATCATCGCCTGCGCCGTATACGTATCGGGCAGCACGCGAACGTGATCGCGGCGCAAGCCGAGCTGGTCGAGCCGGTCCAGATACGACTGAGCGTCGAGCGCACCCACCGTCCCCATGATCCGCGCATCGCCGCCGAGCAGGTGCAGCGCGTACGCGATGTTGCCCGCGCAGCCGCCGAATTCGCGGCGCATCGTCGGCACGAGGAAGCTCAGGTTGATGAGGTGCACCTGGTCGGGCAGGATGTGCTCGCGAAACCGCCCTTCGAAGGTCATGATGGAATCGTAGGCGATCGAGCCGCAAATCAACGTAGCCAAGGTGTGCGTTCCTGTAGAAATGAGGGACCCTGCGCGACAACGCCGCGCGAAAGGCGCGGCGCGGCAGGGGAAAGCGAAAGAAAGCTTACTTCAGTGCGGCGAGCGCTGCATCGTAGTTCGGCTCGTCCTTGATTTCGCCGACGAGTTCCGCGTGGATCACCTTGTCCTGCGCGTCGAGCACGACGACCGCACGTGCGGTCAGGCCGTTCAGCGGGCCGCTCGTCACGTCGACGCCGTACGCGTTCGCGAACGCGCGGCCGGTGCGGAACGTCGAAGCCGTCACGACATTCTCGAGGCCTTCGGTCGTGCAGAAGCGCGTAGCAGCGAACGGCAGGTCGGCGGACACGACGACGACGACCGTGTTGTCGAGCGACGATGCGGCTTCGTTGAACTTGCGGGTCGACGTCGCGCAGGTCGGCGTGTCGAGGCTCGGGACGATGTTCAGCACCTTGCGCTTGCCGGCGAAGCTGGCGAGCGACAGGTCGGCGAGGTCCTTGCCGACCAGCTTGAAATCGGCGCCTTGTGCGCCGACGGCCGGGAACGTGCCGGCGAGATCGATCGGGTTGCCACCCAGCGTAACTTTGCTCATGTTCGTGCTCCGAAATAGCGCGCCGCTCGGGCGCGCGGGTTGAGACGGGCGCGCATGTGCGCGCCGCGACGCGTCACGGATAGAAAATCTGGACGCGGAAATTCGAGGCGGGCGTGCCGTTCGTTTCGACGCGGACGACCATCGTCTGCGTCGTGCCGGGCGGCAGCCCGGCGTCGATCGGCGTGCCCGGGCGCACGTAGTCGCGCGGCGCGAGTACGCGGCGCACGGTCACGTGGTTGGTGTCGTCGAGCAGCGTCAGCTCGAGCGACGGATAGGCAAGTGCGACACGGTAGCGGTTCGTCAGCGGCACCTTCAGTTCGAGCTCGCGCGGGCCGTCGAGCTGGCGCAGGTCGGTCGCGTCGAGCCGCAGGCCGTCGATCGCGCGCGGCGGCGCGACCTTGCAGCCGAGCGG